>CAMLQP010000278.1 GCA_946482115.1 uncultured Comamonadaceae bacterium | reverse complement strand
TGGACGGTGCCTCCAAGTTCGTGCGCGGCGACGCCATCGCCGGCATCCTGATCCTGTTCATCAACATCATCGGCGGCCTGATCATCGGCATGGTCCAGCACGGCCTGTCGGCCGGCGAGGCGGCCGACAGCTACATCCTGCTGGCCGTCGGCGACGCGCTGGTGGCGCAGATCCCGGGCCTGCTGATCTCGGTGGCCGCCGCCATGGTGGTCTCGCGCGTGGGCAAGGAACAGGACCTGGGCGTGCAGATGGTCGAGCAGATGTTCATGTCCTCGCGCGTGCTGGGCATCACCGCGGGCGTGCTGTTCCTGCTGGGCGTCATTCCCGGCATGCCGCACCTGGTGTTCCTGACCTTCGCCGCGGCCATCGGTGGCCTGGCCTGGTGGCGGCTGCAGGAAGAGCGCCGGCCCAAGCCCGCCGAGCAGCCGGCCGCCCCGCCCAGCGACGGCGAAGCCACCTGGGACGACCTGCAGCCGGTCGACCTGCTGGGCCTGGAGCTGGGCTACCGCCTGATCGCCATGGTCGACAAGAACCGCCAGGGCGACCTGCTCACCCGCATCAAGGGCGTGCGCAAGAAGTTCGCGCAGGAGGTGGGCTTCCTGCCGCCGGCCGTGCACGTGCGCGACAACCTCGAACTGCGCCCCAGCGGCTACCGCATCACCCTGCGCGGCGTGGTGGTCGGCGAGGGCGAGGTGTTCCCCGGCATGTTCCTGGCCATCGACCCGGGCGGCGTGGGCACGCCGCTGATCGGCACCCCCACCAAGGACCCCGCTTTTGGCCTGCCCGCGCACTGGATCGACGAGAAGCAGAAAGAGAACGCGCAAATGGCCGGTTTTACGGTGGTTGATTCCGAGACCGTGCTGGCGACCCATCTTTCACACTTGATGCAAGTCCAGGCGGCCAAGTTGCTGAGCCGGACGGAGACCCAGGACCTGGTCGAACACGTGACCCGCCTGGCCCCGAAACTGATCGAAGAAGTCGTGCCCAAAATGGTTCCCGTCGCCACCTTCCAGAAAGTGCTGCAGCTGCTGCTGGAAGAGTCGGTGCACGTGCGCGACATCCGCACCATCATCGAATCCCTGGCCGAACACGCCGGCAGCATCTCCGACCCGGTCGAGCTGGCCCGCCGTGTGCGCACCGCCCTCTCGCCGGCCATCGTTCAACAGATTTACGGCGGTTCGGTCAAGGAACTTGAGGTCATCGCGATCGAACCCGGCCTGGAGCGCCTGCTGATGCAGGCCCTGACCGGCAACGGCGCCGGCGCGCTGGACCCCGGCGTGGCCGAGACGCTCTCGAAGTCCGCCGCCGAAATCGCCAACCGGCAGGAAGAGCGGGGCGTGCCCGCCTGCCTGCTGGTGCCCGACGCCATCCGCACCGCGATGGCCCGCCTGCTGCGCCGCGCCGCGCCGCGCCTGCAGGTGCTCGCCCACAGCGAGATTCCTGAAACCCACCTCATCCGTATCGGCCCGATTCTTGGGGAGCTTGCAGCATGAACATCCAGCGATTCACCGCCCCGACCTCGCGCGAAGCCATGGCCAAGGCCCGCCAGGCCTTCGGCGACAGCGCCGTCATCCTCTCCAGCCGCGCCACCGACGGGGGCTTCGAAGTGATGGCCGCCGCCGAGGAAACCCTGGCGCCCGTGGCCCAGCCTGGTTCGCTGGCCGCCCGCGCCGAGGAGCGCATGCCGGTCATCCGCACCCGCCGCGCCGATCCGCCCGCCTTCCGCGACTCGGTGCAGGAAGACACCGAGCAGATGGCGATGAGCACGCTCTCGTTCCAGGAGTACGTGCGTGAGCGCATGCTGCGCAAGCGCCGCGCCGCCATGGAGGGCGAGGGCGCCGAGGACCAGGCACCGCCCGCGCGCGAGACCGCCGCACCCCGCGCCCCCGCTGCCCGTGCGCAGGCCCCGGCCGAGCGCCCCGCACCGGCCCGCCTGGCCATGCCGCCGGCCCCGATGGCCTCGCCCGAGCCGGCCCCGATCCGCACCCGTCCCGCCGCACCGGCCCCGGCCTGGTCCGACAGCGAGGCCCTGGACCCGCGGGCCGCTTCGGCCAGCGAAGGCCGCATGGCGGTGGAGCTCTCGGCGCTCAAGGACATGATCGAGGAGCGCTTCAACACCCTGGCCTGGCTCGGTTCGTCCAAGCAGAACCCGATCCAGTCCACGATGATGCTCAAGCTGATCCGCGCCGGCTACTCGCCCGCCATCGCCCGCGCCGTGCTCGAACGCATGCCCGCCGACACCGGTGCCAGCCAGGCCGTGCGCTGGGTGATGGATACGCTCACGCGCAACCTGCGCACCGTCACCCCGGGCAGCGGCCTGTGCGACGAGGGCGGTGTGGTCGCCCTGATCGGTGCCACTGGTGTTGGCAAGACCACCACCGCCGCCAAACTCGCCGCACAGTGCGTGCGCCAGTACGGCGCTGCCAGCGTGGGCCTGATCACCCTGGACACCTACCGCGTCTCGGGTTACGAACAGCTGCGCGCCTACGGCCGCATGCTCGGCGTCGTCGCCCACCTGGCGCACGACCGTGCGGCGCTCAAGGACCTGCTGGACCTGCTGTCGAGCAAGCGCATGGTCATCATCGACACCGCCGGCCTGGGCCAGCGCGACCAGCGCATCCAGGAAATGCTGGACGTTCTGGACATGCCTTCGGTCAAGAAGGTGCTGGTGCTCAATGCCGGCTCGCACGGCGACACGCTGGACGATGTGCTGACCTCGTTCAAGTCCAGCGGTCTGCACGGCGTGGTGCTCTCCAAGGTCGACGAAGCCGTCAAGCTCGGCCCGGCCATCGACGCCCTGGTGCGCCACCAGGTGGTGCTGCGCGGTGTGGCCAACGGCCAGCGCGTGCCCGAAGACTGGCAGAACCCCGACGCCGCCACGCTGGTGCGGGTGGCCATGGGCACCGAGGGCAAGTCGGCCTACGACCCGGTCGCCACCGACATGGGCTTCTACTTCTCCCAGGCCTCCTCGCGCGGCATCCAGCTGGGGGCTGGTCATGTTTGAAGCCGGTTGCGACCAAGCAGCAGGCCTGCGCGCCCACCCGATGCGCGAGGGCCCGGCCCTGCTGGCGGTGGCCAGCCCGGCCCAGCCCGCCAGCGCCTACGAGCTGCTGTGCCACCTCTCGGCGCAGCTCAGGGCCCTGGGCCGCCTGCCGGTCATCCTGGACGGCACGGCTACCGAAGCCGCCGAACGCCGCAGCGGCGACGGCCACCACCTGGGCCTGCTGCACGCCCTCAACGACCCCGCGATCTGCGGTCTGGGCCATCCGGCCGACGGCCACGAGTGGCTGGTGATGCCCGCCGCCCAGGGCCTGCGGGCACTGCAGCGCACTGCGCTGACCGCCGGCGGGACGGTGGCGCTCTCGCGCCTGCTGGCCCCCTTCACCAGCGGCACCCTGCTGCTGTTCTTTGCCCCCGCCCACGAGCTCTCGCCGCTGTGCAGCGAGCTGCGGGCGCGCGTGGTGGTGCCGGTGCTGCCCCATCCCCAGGCGGCCATCGACGCCTACGGCGCGGTCAAGCTGCTGCACATGGCCGGCGCCCGCCCGGTGCTCGCACCCGTGACCAGCGCCGACCCCGACCAGGCGCTGGACACCGTGCTGGCCACGGTCTGTGACTGCGCCGACCGGCACCTCGGCCTGGACCTGGAGCGCTGGAGCGAGCCCGTGTGGGCCGCCTGCGCGCAGGAACACGCCCTGACCCGGCCCCAGCGGCTGGACACCTTCCACGGTCTGCGCGACAACCGGTTTGCCGCCACCGGGCCGTCCCCTGTGGGCGCGATGCCCTCACTCTGGAGTTGAACGACATGTACACCGCCAAAGGCACCCTCAACCGGGACGACCAGTTGCGCAAGTACAGCCCACTGGTGCGCCGCCTGGCCCATCACATGATCGCCAAGCTGCCGCCGAGCGTGGAGGTCGACGACCTGATCCAGGTCGGCATGATCGG
>CAMLQP010000277.1 GCA_946482115.1 uncultured Comamonadaceae bacterium | reverse complement strand
AGCGTGCTCGCGGTGCAGCTCACCACGGCGTCGAACTCGTGCAGGCGCTCGGGCAGGTCGGCCAGGCGCAACACCTCGGCGCCAAAGCGGCCGGCCAGCTTCTCGCCACGCTCCAGCGTGCGGTTGGCGATCGCCATGGCCTTGGGGCTCTTGGCCGCGAAGTGGGTGGCGGCCAGCTCGATCATCTCGCCAGCGCCGACGAACAGCACGCGGATGTCGCGCAGGTCCTCGAACAGCTGGCCGGCCAGGCGCACGGCGGCGGCCGTCATGCTGATGGAATGGGCGCCGATCTCGGTGGAGCTGCGCACCTGCTTGGCCACTGCGAACGAGCGCTGGAACAGCTGGTGCAGCGTGGTGCCGAGGGCGCCGGCCTCCTCGGCCGCGCGCACTGCGTCCTTCATCTGGCCCAGGATCTGCGGCTCGCCCAGCACCATGCTGTCGAGCCCGCTGGCCACACGGAAGGCGTGGCGCGCGGCGCTGTCATCGCGCAGCACGTAGGCGTGCTCGCGCAGCACGCCCGCGCTCACGCCGGCGCTGTCGGCCAGCCAGTCCAGCGCGCCGTCCAGCGAAGGCTGGTCAGACGCGCAGTAGATCTCGGTGCGGTTGCAGGTGGACAGCAGCGTGGCCTCGGGCGAGCGGTTCATGGCCTCGCGAAAGCGCTGCAGCGTCGGCTGGACCTGGTCGAGCGTGAACGCGAACCGCCCGCGCAAATCCAGCGGCGCGGTGTGGTGGTTGATGCCCAAAGCCCAGACGGTCATGGGGAGATTATAAATTTCGCCCCTTGCCCGGGCATCCGTGGGGCCTGGCCCGCCCGGTCGCCGTGCTCCGGCGCGGTGCACGCACGCTTTACACAGGCGCACCAGATGTTTCATTCCGGGTGGGAATGTGGATGAGGAAACAGAGGGCAAAAACACTGGCCCCCGGTGGCAATGCGGGCTGCAATGGAGCTTCGTTCAACCACCTTGGAGTACCCATCCATGCGTTTCCAACGACGACTCATCCCCTCTTTCGAAGCCCGCAGCGTGGCCCTTTTTGCCGCCCTGCTGGTCGGCAGCGCTGCCGCCTCGGCCCAGTCGACCACCCAGCCCATGGCCACGCCACCGGCCGCCGCCGCCGCGCCTGCCAGCGACGCCTTCAAGCGCGCCGACACCAACGGCGACCAGCGCCTGAGCCGCGAGGAAGCCCGCCAGCTGCCCGCCGTGGCCCAGAACTTCGATCGGCTGGATGCCGACAAGGACGGCTCCATCTCGCTGGCCGAATTCGAGAAAGGCGTGAAGGCCAACTGAGTGCCCTGAAACCCGGCCCATCGGCCTGCGGCGCCGCGGCAGCCCCACCCGGGCGGCCCCGGCGCCGTTTTTCACGCCATGTTCTGCATAGAATGCAGCGCCCCCACCGCTTCGCGCCCCGCATGGATTTCCTGCTCCCTCTCTGGCACCTGCTCAATTTCATCGCTCCGGCCCTGGGCGTGGCAGCGCTGCTGGGCGCAGCGCTGTGGCTGCAGGCTCCCGCGCGCGGCGTGCAGGCCGCGTGGCAATCCACCGTCTGGCTGGCCGCCAGCGGCGTGCTGGTGCTGGCCGCCGGCCTCGCCCTCTTCGGCCGCGACGGCAAGATGGCCACCTACGCGGCGTTGGTGCTGGTCATGGGCAGCGTGGCCTGGTGGCGCGCCCGCGGCTGACCCGGCACCCGGGAACTTTGGCGGCCTCTGGCCTATCATCTCCGCCATGCGAATCGCCGTGCTGGTCCTGATGCTGGTGTTGCTGCCCCTGCGCGGCTGGGCCGGCGCCGCCATGTCGGTCGACCATCCGGCCATGGCCCCGGCGGTCGCGGCGGCCTTCACCGGCGACCACGCCGCCGCCGAAGCCCCGCCCTGCCACGGCGAGTCCCACGCGGCCCCGGCTGCCGCCGCGCAGCCCGCCGATGGCGGCTGCGCCACCTGCGGGCTGTGCGATGTCTGCCACTCGCCGCTGCTCGGCAGCCTGTGGCCCGGCCCGTTGCCGCCGCAGCCGCCGGCCATGCAACCCCAGCCTCTCCCCGAGCGCTTCACCAGCGCCCCCGTACGCCTCCTGCCTGAACCACCCCGGACCTGACCTTCACAGGACAGGTGCGTCCGCCGCCGGCCCCCAATGGATGCCGGCCCTGGCGGATGCGTGGTTTTCCCTTCAGGAGCTTTTCATGATCCGACCCTGGACGGTTGCGCTGCTCGCCTGCGCAGCCCTGCCATCGACCCAGGCCGACACCCCGGGACCGGCCTATGCCCCGGTCTTCAACGTGCCGGCACCTGCCGAAGCGCCCGCGCAGGACTGGCGCGAGGCCAACGACACCGTGGGCCGCTTTCCGCGCGGCCACATCGACCTGCTGCGCTGGGAGCAGCAACACCCCGGCAAGCCGGAACCCGCGCCCCCGGCCCAGGCCGGCGAACCGCTGACGCTGGAGCGGGCACTGGCGCTGGCCTGGGCGCGCGAACCCGGTGTCTTCGTGCTGCCCGGCACGAGCCCGGCCGAGCAGGCCCTGGCGCAGACGCGCGCCGCGCAGGTGGCGCACGAGACCCGCCAGACCTGGTTCACGGCCGTTGCCGCCGAGGCCGCCCTGCGGCACCGGCAAGCCGCCTGGGAGGCTGCCGACACCGGCGCCGAACTGGCGCGGCGCATGCAACGCGTGGGCAACTGGACCGCCGCCCAGGCCACCGCCGAGCAGCAGCTTCGGCTGGCCACCGGCACCGAACTGGTTCGCGCCCGCGTCGAGGCGCAGGCCGCGCGCGAGCGCCTGGGCCTGCTGCTGGGCCAGCCCGCCGCCCGCGCGGCGCTGCCGCAGCCCTTGCCCGAACCGCCGGCCACCCTGCCGGCCCTGGCCGAGCTGGAAACCCTGGCCCTGCGGCGCCATCCGCAGCTGGTGCGGCAGCGGCTGGACAGCGCGCGCGAGCAGGCCGCTGCGTCACCCGCCGCGCTGGAGCAGGCCCGGGCCCGGTTGCTCGCGGTCGCCCAGGCCGCCACGGCCAGCCCCCTGGACCCCGCCGCCGTCCCCGACCTGCGGCTGGAGCCGCGCACGCTGCCCGGCTGGAACCACGCCACCGAACGCGCCCTGCTGGCGCAGACCCGCACCGAGGCCCTGGCCGACACCGTCCGGGCCCAGGTACGCGAGGCCTGGCTGCGGCTGCGCGCGGCGCACGAAATCGACGCGGTATCCCGGTCCGGCGCGCTGGCGGCTGCCGAGCTGCAGATGCAGGACGGCCAGCAGCGTTACAACGGCATGCTGGCCAGCACCTGGGACCTGCTGGCGCGCAGCCGCGAGCTGGCCCATGCCCGCCGCGCCGCCGAAGAGGCCCGGCTCGGCTACTGGCTGGCCCACAACGACCTGCTGACCGTGCTGGCCGGTGGCGGCTACCGGGGCCCCGCCGCCCCGGCCTCCGCCGGCGGCCCCACCCCATCCACCCCCGCCCACTGACACCATGAAACCCCAACCGACACTCGCCCGGCGCGCCTTCCTGGGCGGCGCCGCCTTCAGCGCGGTGGCCGCCGCTTCGGTGAGCCGCGTGGCGCTGGCCGCCCTGCCCGAGCCCGTGATACAGACCAGCGCCGCCACCGCCGCCCCGCTGCTGCCGCCCGACGGCCGGCCCTACCGGCCGGTCGTCACCCTCAACGGCTGGACCTGCCCCTGGCGCATGAACAACGGTGTCAAGGAATTCCACCTGGTGGCCGAGCCGGTCGAGCGCGAGATCGCGCCCGGCATGGTGGCCCGCCTGTGGGGCTACAACGGCCAGAGCCCCGGCCCCACCATCGAGGTGGTCGAAGGCGACCGCGTGCGCATCTACGTCACCAACCGCCTGCCCGAGCACACCACCATCCACTGGCACGGCCAGCGCCTGCCCAACGGCATGGACGGCGTGGGCGGGCTCAACCAGCCGCAGATACCGGTCGGCAAGACCTTCGTCTACGAGTTCGTGGCACGCCGGCCCGGCACCTTCA
>CAMLQP010000276.1 GCA_946482115.1 uncultured Comamonadaceae bacterium | reverse complement strand
TGGCTGACCAGCTTTGCCGCGCTGGAAGCATTGCAGCCCGCGCGCATCGTGCCCGGTCACGGCGAGGTGTGCGATCTGCCGAAGGCGCAGGCCCAGACGCGCGACTACCTGCGGTCGCTGCGCACGCACATGAAGCAGGCGGTGGAGAACGGCGATGAGATCAGCACCGCCATCAAGGCCTTCGACGCGACACCGTGGATGGGCCTGCTGGACGCGGCCGAACTGCACCCGGGCAACGCCAGCCGGACGTATCTGGAGCTGGAGCGGGAGTGAGCGGGCCTCAGCCCCGCGCGTCGAACGCCATGATCGAGCGCGCCACCTGGCCCAGCGGCATCACATCGTCCACCGCGCCCAGGGCCACCGCTTCCTTGGGCATGCCGTAAACCACGCAGCTGGCCTCGTCCTGGGCCACCGTGCGGGCGCCTTTGTCGTGCAGCGCCTTCATGCCGCGCGCGCCGTCGTCACCCATGCCGGTGAGGATGATGGCCAGCGCGTCGCGGCCGGCGCAGTCGGCGGCCGAGCGGAACAGCACGTCCACCGAAGGCTTGTGGCGGTTCACCGGCGGGCCGTCGGCCACGCTCACGTAGTACTGGCCACCACTCTTGCGCAGCTGCATGTGCCGCCCGCCCGGAGCGATCAGCGCCACGCCGCGCTCCAGCCGGTCGCCGTCGCGCGCCTCGCGCACGTCCATCGCGCACAGGCCGTCGAGCCGCTGCGCGTACATGGCGGTGAACTTCTCGGGCATGTGCAGCACGATCGCCATGCCCGGGCTGTCGGCGGGCAACGTGGTCAGCACCGACTCGATGGCCTGGGTGCCGCCGGTGGAGGCGCCCAGAACGATGGGCTTGTTGACCGACAGCGCGTGCAGGCCCGCCAGCGGTGCCCGGGGCGCGGCCAGCGGCGCTGCGCGTACTGGAGCCGCGCTGCTGCGCAGCGGGCGCGAACGCGCCGCAGTGCGCAGGGTCTGCAGCAGTTCGCGGCGCGACTCTTCGAGGAACTGCTTGAGCCCCAGCCGGGGCTTGGCCACCACCGCCACCGCGCCGGCCGCCAGCGCCTCCAGCGCCATGCGGCTGCCGTCGGTGGTGAGGGTCGAACAGATCACGGTGGGGATTGGTGACTCCTCCATGATCTGGCGCAGGAAGGTCAGGCCGTCCATGCCGGGCATCTCGATGTCCAGCAGCAGCACGTCGGGCCGGTTCTTGCGAATCGCCGGGCCGGCGATCAGCGGGTTGGGTGCGCTGCCCAGCAGCTCGATGTCCGTGTCGTCCTTGATCAGGTGCATCAACGTCTGCCGCACCACCGCAGAGTCATCCACCACATAAACCTTGATTGACATGTCGTTTCCTCAGACCATCACGCTGGTCACTTGTGGTTCTTCGGGACCCACGGTCCAGGCAAGGCGACGGTACACCAGGCCCCCGAGGTCCTGCAGCAACACCCGGACCCCGCGCCCGGCCAGGGCGTCCAGCACCCACTCGGCGTTTCGGTCCCCCACGCCACCGCTCGGGTAGTTCTGCGGGAACATGTTGCCGCCGCCGTAGACATAGGCTTGGCATAGCGCGGGCCTGATGCCGCGAGAGAGCAGCAGCGCCTCCATTGCCGCCAACGCCAGCGGCCCGAAGGCGCAGCTCTCCTGGCGCCGGTGGACCGGGTTGCTGGCATGCACGATGTGGCACATGGCGCCCACGCTGCGGCGCGGGTCGGTCATGATCACGGCCACGCAGGAGCCCAGCAGCGTTTCCATCCGCTCGCCGCGATCGGCAATTGCCAGTTGCCCCGGGTGCAGCGTGTGCACGCGCATATTGGGCATTTGCACACGCAGGTGGGGCGCGGGCGCGCGTACAGGCGCTCGCGCCGCCTCCGCCAGCGCCAGGTGATCATTCACCCAGACACCTTGCGAAACGCTCCGGGACCGAGCGTCTGCAGCGGTGTCTTGCAGGGTACGCGGCCCTCGGCCGTGCCAATGAAGAACAGGCCACCTGGGCGCAGCAGCGTCAGCACCCGGTCCACCACCGCTGTCTTGGTCGGCGGGTCGAAGTAGATCAGCACATTGCGCAGGAACACCACGTCGAACGGGCCGATGCCCTCGACCGGGTGGAACAGGTTGACCTGGCCGAAGCGCACGCGCCGGCGCAGGCTCTCCTTGATCTGCACCAGACCTTCGGACTCACCCTCGCCGCGCAGGCAGTAACGGCGCAGCCGCTCGTCGGAGACCTGGCGCAGGCGCTCCCGCGGGAAGATGGCCTGGGCGGCGCTGCGCAGCACGCGATCGCTGATGTCGGTGCCCAGCACGTTCCACTGCGCCGGCCCCTGGGAGCGCAGCTGCAGGTCGGCCAGCAGCATGGCCACGCTGTAGGCCTCGTCGCCGAAGGAGGAGGCGGCGCTCCAGACCGACAGCGAAGCGGGCCGGGTGGTCACCAGCTCCTGCTGCAGCAGATCGAAGTGCGCCGGTTCGCGGAAGAAATAGGTCTCGTTGGTGGTGAGCAGGTCGATCGCCACCTGCAGCTCGCCCTGGTCGCGACCGCTGGTGATCAGGTCGACATAGTCCTCGAAGCCGCCCATGCCCAGGCGCTGGATGCGGGGCGACAGGCGCGAGGACACCAGCGGCTTCTTGCTGTCGGCAAAGGACAGGCCGCAGATCTCGTGCATCAAGCCGGTGATGCGGTGGTAGGTGTCGTCGCGCAGCGGGGGGGTCATGGCGGGGGTCGGGTCGGTGAAGGTGTCAGGCGGCGGCCGATTCCTGGGTCGCCTCGCACAGGCGCGCCATGTCGTCGACGTCGAAGGCCTTGTCGGGTGCCAGGATGATCACGAAGCGCTCGCCGAGTTTGCCCATGCCCTGGATGAAGTCGCGCCGCACCGCGGTGCCGAAGCTCGGCGGCGGCTCGATCTGACCGGCCGGAATGTCGACCACCTCGCTGACCGCGTCGACCAGCAGGCCCAACTCGGTGCGCTCGCCCTCGCGCATCGCGTCGAAGATCACGATGCAGGTCTTCTTGCCGATCTCGGCCACCGGGCGGCCAAAGCGCGCGTGCAGGTCGATCACCGGCACCACCGCGCCGCGCAGGTTGATCACGCCGCGCACGAAGTCGGGCATCAGCGGTACCGAGGTGAGTGCCCCGTACTGGATGATTTCGCGCACGGTGCGGATGTCCATCGCGAACACCTCCTTGCCCAGAAGGAAGGTGAGGAATTGCTGGCCGGCCGCGGTGTCGCCGGTGGCTGCGGGAGTGGACGCTGTCATGGGTCCTCCCGATCAATAGGGCCGGAAGTTGCCGGTGGGGGCGGCACGCGGCACCGGCGCGCCCGCCACCGCAGCCATGCGCAGGCCTCCTGAAGCGTGTGCGCGGCGACCCACCGGCTCGCCGTTAGCGACCTTGCGCACCATGACGTCCTGTTCACCCGCGCCGAAGAACGACACCGCCTGCTGCAGCTGTTCGGCCTGGCCCGAGAGTTCCTCGGACGTGGCCGCCAGTTCCTCGGAGGCCGAGGCGTTCTGCTGGGTGGCCTTGGAGAGCTGGCCCATCGCGCCACCGATCTGCGTGACCGACTGGCTCTGCTCGCGCGAGGCGGCGGCGATTTCCTGCACCAGATCGGAAGTGCGCTGGATCGAGGGCACGATCTGACCGAGCAGCTGCCCGGCCCGCTCGGCCGTGTCCACGCTGTGGCCGGCCAGGTCGCCGATTTCCTTGGCCGCTTCCTGGCTGCGCTCGGCCAGCTTGCGCACCTCGGCCGCCACCACCGCGAAGCCCTTGCCGTGTTCACCGGCGCGTGCGGCCTCGATGGCCGCATTGAGCGCCAGCAGGTTGGTCTGGTAGGCGATGTCGTCGACGATGCTGATCTTGGCCGCGATCTGTTTCATGGCCTGCACGGTCTGCGTCACCGCCTGGCCGCCGTCACCGGCTTCCTTGCTGGCCTTGGTGGCCATGCCGTCGGTGACCTTGGCGTTGTCGCTGTTCTGCGAGAT
>CAMLQP010000275.1 GCA_946482115.1 uncultured Comamonadaceae bacterium | reverse complement strand
TCACCAGGTTGGAACCCATGCCCGAGTTCACGTGCAGGATGGGCGCGGCCAGCACGCCCGCGAAGGCGGCCAGGGCGATGCCGCAGGCGTAGGTCAGCATCAGCAGGCGCGGCACGTCCACGCCAAAGGATTGCGTCAGCGCCGGCTTCTCGGTGGCGGCTCGCAGCCGTGCGCCCAACGGGGTGCGCTCGATCAGCCACCAGGTGGCGCCGCAGGCCGCCAGCGCGGCCACGATGACCCAGGCGCGGTAGATGGGAAGCACCATGAAGCCCAGGTTGAACGCGCCCTGCAGGCTGGGCGGCACCGGGTACGGCTGGCCCGAGGTGCCGTAGGCGATGCGGAAACCGCCTTCGAGCACCAGCACCAGGCCGAAGGTCAGCAGCAGCGCATAGATCGGGTCCAGGCCGTACAGGCGGCGCAGCAGCGTGCGTTCGAAAACACCACCCAGCAGCGCCATCCCCAGCGGCACCAGCACCAGTGCCCACCAGTAGCCCAGGCCCAGGTAGCGCTGCAGCATCCAGGCCCCGAACGCGCCGGTCATGAAGAAGGCGCCGTGCGCGAAGTTGACGATGCGCAGCAGCCCGAAAATGACCGCCAGACCCAGGCTGAGCACCGCATAGAAGCAGCCGTTGACCAGGCCCAGCATGACCTGCCCCAGCAGAACCGGCAACGGCAGACCGAATATCTCAGCCATGGAGTCGCCTCCCCGGCCGTTGATTGCCTATCATTCGCGCGGCATGTCCAAACATCCCGACATCTCCAAGGAAACCCATGTGCTGGGCGATGACACGCTGCAGATCGTGGTGCGCGCCGAGCAGTGCGAGGCTCTGGCGGCGCGCCACATCGCCCACGTGGCGGTGGTGGACGCGGCCCAGCCCTACACCATCGTGCGCACGCACCTGAGCGGCGCCTTCATGCAGGTCTGTCTCTCGGGCGAAGGCCGCACGCTGCTGGACGGTCGCTGGTCCACGCACAAGCCAGGGCGCGTGAGCTTTGCGCCCGCGCACGTGCTGCACGCCTTCCACTGCGTGCCCGGCAAGCGCTGGCGCCTGGCCTGGGTGCGCTTCATGCCCACGTCCCAGCGTTCGGTGGACGGCGCCATGGCCCCGACCATCAGCCCCTTCGACGGGCGCGTGCTGGAACACGCCATCCTGGGGCTGGCCAGCGAGATGGAGAGCGCGGCCGACCCCGGCACCTGCGGCGTCTGGGTCGACGTGATCGAGCGCTACGTGGCCCGCATCCTGGAGCCGCTGCAGCGCGAGCCGCGCCTGGTGAAGGTGTGGAACGCGGTGCAGGCCGACCTGGCGCGGGACTGGACGCTGGGCGAGCTGGCGCAACTGGCCAACACCAGCGAGGAACACCTGCGCCGGCTGTGCCAGAAGAGCCTGGGCCGCAGCCCGGGCCGGCAGCTCGCCACTCTGCGCATCGCGCACGCGGCGCACCTGCTGGCCACCACCGAGCACAAGGTGGAGGCGGTGGCGCGCGCGGTGGGCTACGCCAACCCGTTCGCCTTCTCGAACACCTTCAAGCGGCTCACGGGCTTCCGGCCGTCCGACTACCGGGCCAGGCCACAAGGCGAGCACGCGGGTTCGGGTCCGTAGTCCCATGGCTCAGACCCCCACGCGCGCCACGATGGCGTCGAAATCGCGCCGCAGCGTGGTGGCATCGAAACAGTCGGTGGCGCGGCCCGACTCGAACAGGTAGTGCCGGTCCGCCAGCGCGGCGGCGAAATGCACGTTCTGCTCCACCAGCACGAGGGTGTAGCCGCGTGACTTGAGCTGGCGGATCAGGTCGCCGATGCGCTCCACTATCACCGGCGCCAGCCCTTCGGTGGGCTCGTCCAGCAGCAGCAGGCGGGCGCCGGTGCGCAGGATGCGCGCGATCGCGAGCATCTGCTGCTCACCGCCCGACAGGTGCGTGCCGGCGGAGGCGGCGCGCTGCGCCAGGTTCGGGAACAGCGCGAACAGCTCGTCTTCGCCCATACCGCCTTCGGCCACCACCGGCGGCAGGCGCAGGTTCTCGCGCACCGACAGCGTGGCGAAGATGCCCCGGTCGTCCGGGCAGTAGGCCACGCCCAGGCGTCCGATGCGGTGAGGCGGCAGGCCCAGCACATCCTGCCCGCGCAGGCGCACCTGGCCCTGGGCGCCCGGCATCATGCCCATCAGGGTCTTGAGCAGGGTGGACTTGCCTGCGCCGTTGCGGCCCAGCAGCGTCACCACCTCGCCCTCGTTCACTTCCAGCGTGGCGCCATGCAGCGCCTGGCTGGGGCCGTACCAGGCCTTGAGATCACGCACCTGCAGCAGCGGCTCAGCCATGGGCGGCCTCCGGCGCGGGCGCGTGGTGGCCACGGCCCAGATAGGCCTCGACCACGCGCGGGTCCCTGGAGACGCTCGCATAGTCGCCCTCGGCCAGCACCTGGCCACGCGCCAGCACGGTGATGGTGTCGCACAGGTCGGCCACCACCGACAGGTTGTGCTCCACCATCAGCACGGTGCGACCGCGTGCGGCGTGCCGTATCAGCTGCGCGGCGTGGGCGATGTCCTCCACCCCCATGCCGGCCATGGGCTCGTCCAGCAGTAGCATGCGGGGTTCCAGCGCCAGCGTGGTGGTGAGCTCCAGCGCACGCTTGCGGCCGTAAGGCAGCTCGCCGGCCGGCTGTCCGGCCAGAGCGGTCAGGCCGGCCTGCTCCAGCAGCTCGTGGGTACGGTCGTCACAGGCGCGCAGCGCGCGATCGTGGCGCCACCAGTCCATGGAGAAACCACGACGGCGCTGCACCGCCAGGCGCACGTTCTCGAACACGCTGAGGCCGGCGAACACGGCCGATATCTGGAACGAACGCACCAGGCCCGAACGCGCCACCGCGTCGGCGGGCCGGCGGGTGATGTCCTCGCCCTGGAAACGGATGCGGCCGGCACTCGGGTCGATGAAGCGCGTGAGCAGGTTGAAGCAGGTCGTCTTGCCGGCCCCGTTTGGACCGATCAGCGCATGGATGCTGCCTTCCTGCACCTTCAGGTTCACGTCCGAGACGGCCTTGAAGCCGCTGAACTCGCGCGAGAGGGCTTGGGTTTCCAGGATCACGGCTGCCTTTGCTTCAGCGCTTGACCAGGTAGCAGGTGCTCTGTTCGAGCGGCATGAAGGCCTGCGCGGCGGGAATGGTCTTGATCGGCTTGAGGTAGTCCCAGGGGTACCTGGACTCGGCCGGCGACTTGACCTCCCACAGGTACATGTCATGCACCATGCGGCCGTCGGCGCGGATGCGGCCGTTCTTGGCGAACATGTCGTTGATCGGCATCTCGCGCATCTTGGCCGAGACCGCGTCCGGGTCGTCGCTGCCGGCGGCCTGCACGGCCTTGAGGTAGTGCAGCGTGGACGAGTAGTCGCCCGCATGCGCCATGTTGGGCATGTGGCCCACGCGCTGCATGAAGCGGCGCGCGAAGGCGCGCGACTCGTCGTTCATGTCCCAGTACCAGGCATTGGTGAGCTGCAGGCCCTGCGCGGTCTGCAAACCCAGGGAGTGCACGTCCTGAATCCACAGCAGCAGCGCGGCCAGCTTCTGGTTCTTGGTGATGCCGAACTCGTGCGCGGCCTTGATGGCGTTGATGGTGTCGGCGCCGGTGGAGGCCAGACCCACGATCTTGGCCTTGGAGGCCTGGGCCTGCAGCACATAGGACGAGAAGTCGGTGGTGCCCAGCGGGTGGCGCGCCGCGCCCACCACGCGGCCCTTGTTGGCGCGCACCACGTCGCCCACCTGCTGCTCCAGACCGATGCCGAAGGCGAAGTCCACGGTCAGGAAGAACCAGGTGTCACCGCCGGCCTCGGCGATGGTCTTGCCGGTGCCGTGCGCGAGCGAGTAGGCGTCGTAGGCGTAGTGCACCGCGTAGGGCGAGCACTGCGCGTTGGTCACGCCCACGTTGGAGGCGTTGTTGACGATGACGTGGCGCTTCTTCTCCTTGGCCACGCCGGCCACGGCCAG
>CAMLQP010000274.1 GCA_946482115.1 uncultured Comamonadaceae bacterium | reverse complement strand
CGGTAGAAGCGGCGCGCATCCTCTTCGGCGTCGTGGCCGATCTGCATGCCCGGCGGGATCACGCAGCCGTTGTCGATCACCACCTTGCGCAGCTTGCAGCCGCGGCCGACGTCGACCTCGGGCAGCAGCACCGCCTCGTCGACCTCGGCGTAGGAGTGGATGTGCACCTTGGAGAACAGCACCGAGCGGTTCACCGAGCCGCCCGAGATGATGCAGCCGCCCGAGACCAGCGAGTCCACCGCCATGCCGCGGCGGCCGTCGTCGTTGAACACGAACTTGGCCGGCGGCAGCTGCTCCTGGTAGGTCCAGATCGGCCAGTCGCGGTCGTACATGTCCAGCTCGGGGATGGTGTTGGTCAGGTCCAGGTTGGCGGCCCAGTAGGCTTCCACAGTGCCGACGTCGCGCCAGTAGGCCGGCGCCTCGGGCGAGCTCTTGACGCAGGACATGCCGAAGGGGTGCGCCACCGCCTGGCCCTCGGCCACCATGGCGGGAATCACGTCCTTGCCGAAGTCGCGGCTGGAGCCGGGTGTGGCGGCGTCCTTCTCCAGTGCGGCGAACAGGTGCTGGGCGTCGAACACATAGATGCCCATGCTGGCCAGCGAGACCCCGGGCTTGCCGGGCATGGCCGGCGGGTTGGCCGGCTTCTCGACGAACTCGACGATGTTGCGCATGGGGTCGATCGCCATCACGCCGAAGGCGCTGGCCTCGGCGATCGGCACCTCGATGCAGGCCACGGTGCACTTCTTGCCCTGCGCCACGTGGTCCGCGATCAGCTCGGCGTAGTCCATCTTGTAGATGTGGTCGCCGGCCAGGATCAGGATGTACTCGGGGTTGTGCGCGCGCAGGATGTCCAGGTTCTGATAGACCGCGTCGGCGGTGCCCAGGTACCAGCTCTCGTCGTCCATGCGCTGCTGCGCCGGCAGCAGGTCGATGAACTCGTTGAACTCGTTGCGCAGGAAGCTCCAGCCGCGCTGCAGGTGGCGCAGCAGCGAGTGCGACTTGTATTGCGTGAGCACGCCGATGCGGCGCACGCCCGAGTTCAGGCAGTTGGACAGCGCGAAGTCGATGATGCGGAACTTGCCGCCGAAGTACACCGCCGGCTTGGTGCGCCGGTCGGTCAGGGCCTTCAGGCGCGAGCCGCGTCCGCCCGCAAGCACCAGTCCGATGGTGCGTTTGGCCAGGTACTGGGGGGATGTCTTGTCCATGCGTGTCTCCGGTTGTTGTGGAACAGGGGGCGGGTTCAGTGTTCAGGCCATCGGCCATGCGCGCGGGTCATCGCGGCCAGGCGCTCGGCCGGCTCGTGGTTGACCTGGCTCCATTCGAAGCGCCACTCCCAGCAGCCGGTGGCCATGCCGGGCGTGTTCATGCGGTGGCGGGTGTCCAGGCCGAGCACGTCCTGGAACGGCACCACGACGGTGTTGACCACCGACTGCGAGGCCGCGCGCACCAGGGTCCAGTGAGGCTCGGTGGCGATGCAGGGGCCGAGGTAATCCAGCGCCGCGTGGCGCTCGCCGGCCGGCGCGCTGTTCCACCAGCCGACGGTGGTCTCGTTGTCGTGGGTGCCGGTGTAGGCCACGGCGTGGCGCTCCAGGTTGTGCGGCAGGTAGGGGTTCTTCGGCCCGCTGCCGAAGGCGAACTGCAGGATGCGCATGCCCGGGAAGCCGCAGGCCTCGCGCAGCGCAGTGACCTCGGGGGTGATCAGGCCCAGGTCCTCCGCGATGATGGGCAGCGGACCGAGCTCGTCGGTGATGGCTTCGAAGAAGCGCAGGCCCGGCCCCGGCTGCCACTGGCCGGCCACCGCCGTGGGTTCGCTGGCGGGGATTTCCCAGTGCGCCTCGAAGCCGCGGAAATGGTCCAGGCGCACGATGTCGACTTGCCGGAACAGGTGTTCCAGCCGGTCCTTCCACCAGCGGAAGCCGTGGTGGGCCATTGCGTCCCAGTTGTAGAGCGGGTTGCCCCAGCGCTGGCCGGTGGGGCTGAAGTAGTCGGGCGGCACGCCGGCCACCACGTTGGGCTCCATGCGCTCGTCCAGCAGGAACTGGTCGGCGTGGCCCCAGACGTCGGCGCTGTGGTGGGCCACGAAGATCGGCGCGTCCCCGACCATGTGCACGCCTTGCGAGCGGGCGTAGTCGCGCAGGCCCTGCCACTGGACCCAGAAGCGCCACTGCACGAAGCGCCAGAAGCCCAGGGCGTGGGCCGACTGCGCCCGCACCTCGTCCAGCGCGGCCGGGTCGCGGTGCGCCAGCGGCTGGGGCCAGCGCGACCAGGGGCCGCCGTAGCGCTCGTCGAGCACCATGAAGAGCGCGTAGTCGTCGAGCCAGTGGGCGTGTTCGGCGCAGAAGTCGGCCAGGGCGGTCCGGCACACATCGCTGGCGCGCTCGGCGAAGCCGTTCCAGGCCTTGCGCAGGCAGGCCATGCGCCAGGGTGCCACGCGCTCGAAGTCGCAGCGGTGGTGGTCGAAGCCCTGGCGCGCGGTCCAGGGCAGCCAGCCCTGGCGCACCAGGTCGTCGAGGTCGACCATCAGCGGGTTGCCGGCAAAGGCCGAGACGCTCTGGTAGGGCGAGTTGCCGGGGCCGGCGGGCGAGAGCGGCAGCACCTGCCAGAGCGACTGGCCGGCGGCGGACAGCCAGTCGACGAAGTGGCGCGCGGCGGGGCCAAGGTCGCCGCAGCCGTGGGGGCCGGGCAGGCTGGTGATGTGCAGCAGCACGCCACTGGTGCGGCGCGCGAGCAGGGGGTGGATGGTGGAGTTCATGAAACGGGGTCGGTGGGGTTCGACGGGCCATGCAAGGCCCGGACCAGCACGCACACCGTCGGCTCGCTCAGCAGCAGCCGGCCTTCGACACTGGGGCCGCCTGGGGCGTCGGGGCCCGCGACCACCAGCGCCCGGGCGCTGTCCAGCCGCAGCGCCCAGAGCCCCGGTGGCAACTGCAGTTCGTCGGCCTCGCCCGCGTGCCAGACCACCACCAGGGATTCCTGCGCGGGCTGGCCGCCCTCGCCGACCGTGATGACGGCGGCCAGCGTGCGGTGCTCCTGGCTGCGCCAGGCGGCGGCGCTCAGCGGCGCGCCGTCGGTGTCGAACCAGGCGATGTCGGGTGCGGCGCCGTCCGCGGGCGGACGGCCATCGAACCAGCGCGCCTGCCGCAGGCCGGGGTGGGCGCGGCGCAGGGCGGTCAGCCCGGCCACGAAGCCTGCGAGCGCCGGGTCGGCGTGTGGCCAGTCCAGCCAGGTCAGGGCGTTGTCCTGGCAGTAGGCGTTGTTGTTGCCGCGCTGGCTGTGGCCGATCTCGTCGCCGGCCAGCAGCTGCGGCGTGCCCTGGGCGCAGAACAGCGTGGCCAGCAGGGCGCGGCGCCAGAGTGTGCGCCGCCGCAGAACGGCCGGCAGGTCGGTCGGCCCTTCGGTGCCGCCGTTGGCCGAGAGGTTGTGGCCGTGGCCGTCGCGGTTGTCTTCGCCGTTGGCCCGGTTGTGTTTGCGGGCATACGAGGTCAGGTCGGAGAGGTTGAAGCCGTCGTGGGCGGTCAGCAGGTTCACGCTGGCCAGCGGCGTGCGGGCGCTGTGGCGGAACTTGTCGCTGCTGCCGCAGACGCGGGTGGCGAGCTCGCCGCGCGTGGCCGGGTGGCCGAGCCAGAAGGCGCGCACGCCGTCGCGGAAGGCGTCGTTCCATTCCAGCCAGCCGGGCGCGAAGCCGCCGGTGCGGTGGCCGTCGGGGCCAATGTCCCAGGGCTCGGCGATCAGCCGCACGCCGCGCAGCAGCGGGTCCTGGCGCATCGCACTGAGCAGCGGGTGGTGGCGCTGGAAGCTGTGGCCCTGCGAGGCGTCGCGGCCGAGCGAGACCGCCAGGTCGAAGCGGAAGCCGTCGACGCCGTAGGCCGCGACCCACCAGCGCAGGCTGTCCATCACCCACTGCAGCACGCGCGGTTCGCTCACGTTCAGGCTGTTGCCGGTGCCGCTGAAGTTGTGCGGCACGCCGCGCTCGCCC
>CAMLQP010000273.1 GCA_946482115.1 uncultured Comamonadaceae bacterium | reverse complement strand
CGGTGGGGCAAAGCGCCCGATGTGGTAGCACCCGATGGGTGTGGTCGTGGCGCCGGTGTGGATCAGTTCGGCCATCACCTCGCCCACGCCCGGGCCGAGCTGGAAGCCTTCGCCGGAGAAGCCGAAGGCGTAGTACAGGCCGGGGACGCGCGCGCTGGGGCCCATGGCCGGCCGGCTGTCCTGCATGTAGCCCTCAATCCCGCTCCAGACGCGGATGATGTGCAGGTGCCGGAGGGCTGGCACCACACGCGGTGCCTGCGCCAGCTTGATCAGTGTTCTGCGCGGGTTCACGTAGGCGCGCCGGTTCTCCATGTCCACCGGTTCATGGCCACCACCGCCGATGACGATGTTGCCGCGCGCCACCTGGCGGAAGTAGGCGCTCTGCTCGGGCACGTCGGTCAACGCACCCATGGTCGGTCCGATGGCGTAGGGAACGGGCTCGGTGACACACATCTGCGGCGCCTTGACGATCATCGGCACCGGTTCGCCGAAGCTGGCGCTGATGCGGTCGCCCCAGGCGCCGGCGGTGATGAGGGCCACGGGCGCACGGAAGGTCCGGCCATCGGCGGCCGTCACGCGGAAGTCTCCGCAGTCCTTTTCAACCGCCACGATCTCGGTGTTCTCAAACACCTGCGCGCCTGCGCGCGCGGCCGCCCGGCCGATGATCGGTGCCGCCAGACGGGGGTTGGCATGACCGTCGTGGGGGGCATAACAACCCGAGGTGACTTCCGGCCCCAGGTACGGAAAGCGTTCGCGCAGCACCTTCTCGCTCAGCATCTGCATGCCAATGCCGAAGTCCTTGGCCTCCTGCGTGTACTGGAACAGGCGTTCTTCGTGCGCGGGCGTGAGGCCCAGGCGCAGATGACCGTTGAGCAGGAGCTCGACATCGGCGCCGAACAGCTCCTTGAACCTCAGCCAGATCTCGCGTGCGCGGTTGGACAGCGGCAGTTGCTCGATGGGGCGGCCCATCCGGCGCGTGTTGCCGAAGTTGACGCCGCTGGCCTGCTGGCCGATCAGTCCCCTCTCCAGCAGGATGACCGACAGGCCGCGCTGGCGCAGGAAGAAGGCCGCGGAGGCACCCATGATGCCGCCGCCGACGATGACCACATCTGCTTGGTTCGCACTCATTCCACGGCCTCCCGCACCGCCATCGACAGCGGCTTGACCGGCGCCTGGCCGCGCAGCCGTCCGACCTGTTCCACCGGCACACCGGCGGCGTGCGCAATGACTTCTGCTCCCGCGTGTCCGCAGTAGCGGCCCTGGCAGCGCCCCATGCCGACACGGCTCAGGGCCTTGGCCCGGTTTGCTTCCTGCGCGCCCATCTCGCACACCACACGGCGCAGTTCACCAGCGGTGATGGCCTCGCAGCGGCAGACGATGGCCTCGTCCGGCAGCTGCGCGGCCTGCTGTGCCGGCCATGGGAAGGCCTGCGCCAGGCCTTGGCGGAAGCGCTCCATGCCGGCCTGCTCGGCGCGCAGCCGCTGCAGCTCGTCCTGCGACGCGTCCAGACCAAAATCCTTGAGCACGGCCAGGGCGGCCAGCCGGCCGGCGATTTCGGCGGCGTCCGCCCCCAGCACGCGCGCGCCGTCGCCGGCCAGGTAGACACCGGGTGTCGAGCTGCGGCCGTCTTCACCGACCTCGGGCAGCCACTGCCGCGTCTCGGCGTCGAAGCGGAAGGCGCAGCGCGCCAGGTCGGCGAGCTGGGTTTCGGGGCGCAGGTGGTAACCCATGGCGACCGCGTCGCACTCGAAGCGCTGCGTCGATCCACCGGCCTTGCGGACCACCACACCCTGCACGCCGTCGTCCGGCGAGCCGGTGATTTCCACAGGTGTGACGCCGGTGAGCACCGGCACACCCGTGCGGCGGATGCGCGCCACCAGGGCCAGGCCCTTGAACAGCACGCCGGGCCGCGCCAGCAGCTTGGGCAGGGCGGCGATGCGCCGCGCGAAAGGCGAAGTGTCGAGCACGGCGGCCACTTCGGCGCCGGCCTTGATGTACTGCGCCGCCACCAGGTAGAGCAGGGGGCCGGTGCCCATGAACACGACGCGCCGGCCGATGGCACAGGCCTGTGCCTTCAGGGCGATCTGCGCGGCGCCCAGGCTGTAGGTGCCGGCCAGTTGCCAGCCCTTGACCGGCATCAGGCGGTCGGTGGCGCCGGAGCAGATCACCAGCGCGTCGTAGGGCAGGGCCGATGAGACCTCGTCCCTGACGACGTGCAGCTTCTTGTCGAAAACATTCCAGGCCAGGGTCTCGGGCCGGTAGTCGACCTTTGCGCGCAGCGCGTCGAAGCTGGTGTGCAGCGCCTCCGCGCGGCCGGCTTCGGTGCCGTAGAGCTGGGCGTAGGGACGGGTGAAGTTCTCCGGCTGGCGGCGGTAGATCTGGCCACCGTCGCGCCGGTTCTCGTCGATGACGGTGGGGCGCAGGCCGGCGGCCACCAGGGTCTGGGCGCAGCGCACGCCGGCAGGGCCGGCGCCGACGATGATCACGCGGGGTTGGGCCATGTCGCCTCCGGTTGGTGGGTCAGGATGTGCAGGCCTTCTTCCACGACGGTGGTGCAGGCGCGCAGGCGTTCGCCACTGGCGGTCCACACCCAGCAGTCCTGGCAAGCGCCCATCAGGCAGAAGCCGGCGCGCCGGCCATCGCCGAATTCGGATTCGCGCAGGTGCCGCGTGTGGCTCAGCAGTGCGACCATCAGGGTGTCGCCGGCCAGCGCGGCGACCATCTGTCCGTCGATCACGATGCGCACGCGGGCGCGGCCTTTCTCTGCCAGACGGACGAATCGTTGGCTCATGTCATGTCTCCTGGTGGCCTGCCTCTGGTCAGGCAGGGCGTTGGGGTCGGCGGTCGTTCAGCAGAGCGCCTGCGTCACGATGGCAAACAGCCGCGGCGCGCCCTCGGAGTGCCGCAGCGGCTCGCCGCGAACCATGGTGGTGGCGGCGTCCACGCGCAGCAGACCGAAGCTCTCCAGCCACTCGGCCAGACCGGAGTCGAAGTCGATGTCGATGCGCGTGAAGCGCCCGGCGTTGGTGCCCGCGAGGTGGGCGATCAAGGCCTTGGCGCTCTCCGCGTCGGGGGCCACCACCGGGCCGATCACATGGCCCCGACCGAAGCGGCGCAGGATGGCAAAGCCCTGCTGCGTGCCGTCGTGGTCCAGCACTACGCAGGCCTCGGCCTGGGCCAGCAGGCTGTCGATCAGCTCGGGGCGCGGCATGCCCCGGGCATCGGCATCGAGCTTGTGCAAGGCCTGTGCCTCGTTCTGGCCCACCGGCCGCAACCGCCAGCCGTCGGGCAGCGCGATCAGCGGCGTTGGTTGCGCCACGCCCTGGTGCTGGCGGATCTCGCCGGTGCGCACGAAGCCCAGCCGCTCGTAGAGACCGCGGCCTTCGGTGGTGGCCTGCAGCAGCACGGTGTGCCCGTCCAGCCCGTCGAGCAGGGCGGTGAGCAGGCGGTGGCCGATGCGGCGCCCCTGGCAGGCGGGCGTGACGATGATCAGGCCCACGGTGGCGCCTTGGGCGCCCCAGCGGCAGCGCAGCGCGGTGGCGATGATCTTGCCGTCGCGCTCGGCCACCAGCCCTTCAGCGAGCGAAAACACATGCTCCCAGTCGGTGAGGCGGTGGGGCCAGCGCAGCTCCGAGGACAGCGCGTGGGCGTTCGGCAGATCGTCTTCGGTCATGGGCCGGATCAGCACGCCGTCCTCGGCGGGGCTGGCGCCTTCCAGGGCGGGAAACGGGTTCTTCAACAGCATCTTCGTCAACCTTTTGTCGTTGATTTGCTTGCTATCTTGGACGACATCGCGCCGCTTCGCCAGCGCGAAAAGGGGGTTGCGAGCAATTCGCAAGCTTGCGCTGTGAGACCTCCGGTTTTTGCAATTCGCTGCTGCGGACGGCCCACGTATGGCGACAAATGCTGGGGCTTACTGCATAGCATCGACGACAGGTTTCGCCGGTGTGCGCTTCTGCCTGTGAAGGGGTGTTCCC
>CAMLQP010000272.1 GCA_946482115.1 uncultured Comamonadaceae bacterium | reverse complement strand
GCTCGCAGCACTGCACGGTGCAGGCCATGCCGGTCTGCACCACGATGCCCGGCGCGTTGGTGCCCAGCACCTCCTCGGCCAGCTGGACACCCACGCGCGTGGCGGCGTCCAGCACCTTCTGTTCGGGGTCGCCCGTGCCGCGCGAGGCGTGCACGATGACCCCGTGCGCGTCGGTCAGCATCAGGCGGCTGGCGGTGCCTGCGAGCGCGGCTTCGAGCTGCTGCAGGTCGCCGTGCGCCGCCTCCAGCAGGCGCCGGTTGCGCGCCAGCGCGGCGCTCAGCGCGCTGCGGTTGACCGGGTCCAGCGCGGGCATCTTGTGGCTGGCGTGGCCCAGCGTGCGGCTGCGGCTCCAGGATCGGATCACCGCCTCGCTCACCAGACCGGCGGGGTGCTGCTGTTCCTCGAAGAAGCGCTGGCGCGCCAGCGCCGCGCGCTGCTCGGGCGTCTGGAAGAAAGGCTGCGGCGGCAGGTCCTGGGTGGACAGGGTTCGGTGGGGGGCGCGCATGGTGGTGGGGGCGAAGTCTCGCGTCCGAAGCGGCGGTGTGGGTGAGTGTTCCACTGCAGAACACTTTTCCCACCGGGAAAACCCGGACGTGATCCGCGGCGCCCAAATTCCCACAATGAAAGAGGACAGACAACAACCAGAGGCGCAGCCTCAACCCACAGGAGACATCCATGCAACAGACCACCCGATGGGCGGGCGCGGCCGCGCTTGCGCTGCTCGCCACCAGCCTGCACGCCCAGTCCCTGGACGACCTCAAGCGCGACAGCGCCACGCCCGGCGACGTGCTCACCTACGGCATGGGCTACAACAACCAGCGCTACAGCCCGCTCAAGCAGATCAACACGAACAACGCGGCCAAGCTGCGCCCGGTCTGGGCCTACAGCCTGAACAACCCGCAGGGCCAGGAGTCGCAGCCCATCGTGCACAACGGCGTGATGTACGTGACCACGCACAACACGACGGTGGCGATCGACCCGGCCACCGGCAAGCAGATCTGGAAGCAGGAGATCGAGCTGCCCCAGGACGTGTTCAAGATGGCCTGCTGCGGCATCCTCAACCGCGGTGCCGCCATCTACGACGGCAAGCTGTTCCGCAGCACGCTGGACGCCCACGTGATGGCGATGGACGCCAAGACCGGCAAGCAGCTGTGGAAGAGCAAGGCCGCCGACTACCAGAACGGCCAGGCCATGACCAGCGCGCCGCTGATTGCCAATGGCGTGGTGCTGACCGGCATCGCCGGCGGCGAGTACGGCACGCGCGGCTTCATCGACGGCTGGGACCCGGCCACCGGCAAGCAGCTCTGGCGCTTCTACACCACCGCCGCGCCCGACCAGAAGGGCGGCGACACCTGGCCTGGTGACACCCACCTCAAGGGCGGCGCACCGACCTGGCTGACCGGCGCCTACGACCCCGATCTGGACCTGGTCTACTGGGGCACCGGCAACGGCGGCCCCTGGAACCCGAACGCGCGCAAGGGCGACAACCTCTACATTGCCTCGGTCGTGGCCATCCGGCCCAAGACCGGCGAACTCGTGTGGCACTACCAGTTCAGCCCCAACGACCCCTACGACTACGACGCCACCGAGGTCGGCATGCTGGTCGACATGAAGATCGGCGGCAAGGACCGCAAGGTGCTGGCGCAGGCCAACCGCAACGGCTTCTTCTACGTGCTCGACCGCGCCAGCGGCGAGCTGCTGGCGGCCAACCCCTATGTGAAGGTCAACTGGGCCGAGCGCATCGACCTCAAGACCGGCCGCCCGGTGCCCACCGAAACCGACAAGAAGGCGCGCGCCGGTGAAGACGTGGAGATCTTCCCCAGCGTGCTCGGCGGCAAGAACTGGACGCCGATGTCCTGGAACCCGTCCACGGGTCTCGCCTACGCCAACACGCTCAACATCAGCTGGCCCTACCAGCTGGCCAAGCCCGAGTACAAGAAGGGCGAGTGGTACCTGGGCGTGAACTTCCGCGGCGTGAACATGCCCAAGAACGAACCGCACGGGTATCTGAGCGCCATCGACCCGATGACCGGCAAGAGCAAGTGGCAGATGGCGTGGCCGGGCCAGCCGAGCATGGCCGGCACGCTCTCGACCGGCGGCGGCCTGGTGTTCACCGGCGCGGCCACGGGCGAGTTCATCGCGGTGGACGCGAACAACGGCAAGAAGCTCTACGAGTTCCAGACCAGCAGCGGCATCATCGGCCTGCCGGTGACCTTCGAGCACAAGGGCAAGCAGTACGTGACCATCGTCTCGGGTGCGGGCGGTGTGTGGGCGCTGATGGGCGACGAGCGCATGTCGCAGGTGCCCGCCGGTGGTTCGGTCTGGACCTTTGCTGTCGATTGACGATGCGCTGGCGTGAACCCATCCTGTGTGCGCTCGCCCTCACGGGCGCGGCGCTGGCGCAGTCGAACACCGTGCCCGCCCAGACGCTGCCGGTGGAGATCCCGCCCGCAGCCCCCTTCACCGCCGAGGCGGTGGAAAAAGGCCGCGAGCAGTTCCACCGCACCTGCGCGCAGTGCCACGGCCGCAACATGGTCAACGCGGGCACCACGGTGTATGACCTGCGCAAGTTCCCCACCGAGCAGCGCGAGCGCTTCTACAACTCCGTGACCAACGGCAAGGGCAACATGCCCTCGTTCAAGGGCGCGCTGGAGCCGGAGGCGATCGAGCTGCTGTGGAACTACGTGGCGACCAGAGGAGGCAAGGAGCTGTGAGCCGTATCCGCGTGTTGATGGCGTCGCTGCTGTTCGGGCCTGTGCTGGCCTTCGCTCAGGCGGCGCCGCTGACCGTCTGCATGGCCGAGGACAACCCGCCGTTCTCGATGGCACGCAAGGGCCAGGTCACTGGTTTTGACGTGAAGCTGGCCGAGGCGGTGGCGCGCGAGCTGGGGCGGGAGTTGAAGCTCATGCCCTTCGAGCCCGAGGTCGAGAAGGAGGCGATGCTGACGCACGAGGTCAACGCCATGCTCTCGGCCGGCCTGTGCGATCTGGCCAGCGGCTTTCCGCTGCTGGCCTCGGACCTGGGGCCGCCGACGCGCGAGCGTTTCAAGACACCGGACCACCCGGGCGCCAAGCCGCCGCGCGAGCGGCCCTTCGTGCCGTTGGGCACGCTGGCAGCGAGCCAGCCTTACCAGGGCACGGCGCTGGTGATCGTGCAGCGCGCCGGTGCGCCCGTGGCGGCGTCGCTGGGTGATCTGAAGGGCCGCAAGGTGGCCGCGGTGGCGGGCACGCTCGAAGGCACGCTGGTGGCCATGTACGGCGGCGGTGCGCTGGCGAAAGACATGGTGTCGCTGGGCCAGCGCGAGGACGTCTGGGCGGCGCTGGACAGCGGCCGGGTGGACGCGCTGATGGTGCCGTCCGCGGCGTTCGACACCTACCGGGCGCGCAAGCCGGGCACGACCCTGCAGGCGGGGCCCGCGCGGCCGCTGGGGATCAACCTGGGCTGGGTGGCGCTGTCGTCGAAGGCGGATCTGCTGGAGGCGGTGAACCGGGTGGTGGCGCGCAGTGCTTCTTCCGGGGAGCTGCAGGTGTGGGCGCGGGAGGCGGGTCTGTCGTGGCAGGCGCCTTCTGTGCCTGCGGTCACTGGGTCTTTGTCCTTGGCTGGGTTGCTTCGGGACTGAGTTTCTCTCGTGTCGTCTTTGCGGGTGCAGACCTCGCGCCAGGGTGATGTCGCCGCCCGCAGGCTCCGGCCCACCTCGCACGCGCGCTCGCCTGTTCGCCGCTGTTTCTTCATGAACACCGGTTGGGCGCGCCCAACTCTGTGGCATGCGCGAATGGGGCCTGCGCCTTCGGACGGCGCCATCACCCTGTGAGGGGCGTGCGGGAACGCATCAGAAGGCAGTGGAGTCGGGCATGCTTCACAAACTCTCACGCTACTGGAGCCGGGTGTGCGCATGGGCGGGCGCGGCCCCATTCGCGGTTGCCCGAGCGGAGGCGAACAACAAGCGCTGTTGACGAAGCAAACACAGCGAACAGGTGAGCCAGCCCGCG
>CAMLQP010000271.1 GCA_946482115.1 uncultured Comamonadaceae bacterium | reverse complement strand
GATGGGCCGCTTCCTGCTGGGCTCCACCGTGGTGCTGCTGTTTCCGCCGCGCACGCTGAAGTTCAACCCGGCCTGGGAGCCGGCCCGCCCGGTGCGCCTGGGCGAGGCCATGGCCGACCGGCCCTGAACCGCCCGGGTGCCTTCAGGCCGCCCAGGCCAGCGCTGCCACCGGCGGCAAGTGGGCGTTCACCAGCTGCCAGCGCTCGCCCGCGTCTTCGCTGATCCACAGCGAACCCGTGGTCGAGGCCATGGCCAGCGTGCGGCCGTCGGGTGTCACCACCAGCGCGTGGCGGTAGACCAGGTCGTAGGCGTCGGTCTGCGGCAGGCCGTCGCCGAAGCTCCGGAAGGTCTGGCCGCCGTCGTCGGTGCGGTTCACCACCAGCCGGCCGTTCACCGGGAAGCGGCAGGCGTCGGCCTGGGCCGGCACGAACCAGGCGCGTCCTGGCCGCTGTGGATCGGCCACCACCGCGAAGCCGAAGCCCGACGGCGCGGGTGCCGGGATGTTCTGCCAGCGCAGGCCGCCATCGGTGCTGCGGTACAGGCCGCAGTGGTGCTGCAGCCAGAGGTGGTCGGGCTGGGCGGCGCACATCGCCACGGCATGTGGATCCTGGATGTTGGGGTCGAAGGCGCGTTCCTCGGGCATGAAGTCGGCGCGCAGGCCGTCCCCGGTCAGGGCCCAGGTGTCACCCGCGTCGCGCGTCTGCCAGACGCCGCCGCAAGAGATGCCCAGAGTCAGGTGGCGGTGGTCGCGCGGGTCCACCAGCACGCTGTGTATGCCCGCGTGGTCGTAGCCGCCACCCATCCATTCGCGCCGGCGCTCGTCTTCCCACAGGCTGCGCACCAGTTGCCACGAGGCGCCGCCGTCGGTGGAGCGGAACAGCCCGGCCGGCAGGCAGCCGGCCCACAGCGTGCCCGGCTCGGCCGCGCCGCCCGGGGCCAGCGCCCAGATCAGGTCCACGCTCCAGGGCGTGGGGTCATCCGCCCAGGGGCCCGCGGCGGGCTTTTCGGGGAAGGCGGGGGCGGCGATCTCAGTCCAGTTCACGCCGCGGTCGGTGCTCTTGCGCAGCTTGACACCGAAATGCCCGAGCCGCAGGGCGGCGTACCAGGCGCCGTCGCGCGGGTCGGCCAGCACCTGGCTGACCGCATCGCCCGCGAAATGCGGTGCGCCGCAGCGCCAGCGTCCGTTGCCGCCCTCGACGGCGATCAGGCCCTTGCGCGAGGCCACCAGCAGCGTTGTTTCGGTCATCGCATGTCCTTTCTCAGCCCCCGGTCAGGGCCTGTATGACCAGCACGCGGTCGCCATCGGCCAAGGTCTGGTCCAGGCGCCGGCGGTCGCGCAGCATCTGCTGGTTGACGAAAACCGCGACATGCTGGCGCACGGCGCGCTGGTCGTCGAACACGTAGTGCGCCAGTGCAGGTGCGGCCCTCAGGGCGGCCTCCAGCACGGCCCGCAACGGGCCGGGCGGAACGGCTTGCGGCGGGCAGTCGACATGGCGGCGCAGGCTGGGCGCGAACTCGACGGTGACCATCGGGCGATTCTCGTGGCGTGCCAACGCGAGCGTCAACCGCAGTGCCATGGGTGTTATCCATCAGCCGACCGTCTGTTAAAAATGGTTACCATCCACCGCAAGCAGTTCTGGAGGCGGAGATGGGTCAAGCCCGTTGGTGGGTGCTGGTTGGGGCCTGCGTGGTCTTGGGTGTGTTGTCAGGGTGTGCAACGGGCGGTGCCAGCTTCGAGGTGGTGTCCAGCTCGCTGCCGACGGTGAGTGCCGGCAGTGGCCGTGTCTATTTCTACCGCTCTGATTCGGTGGTGGGAATGGCCGTTCAGCCCGAGATCCGCCTGGACAATCGGGTGGTGGGGCGATCCCAGCCTGGCGGGTTCTTCTTTGTGGACACCACCCCTGGCCGCCACGTGGCAACTTCACAGACAGAAGTGGAGGAGCGGCTCGAGTTCGACGTCGCGGCAGGGCAGACGGTATATGTGACCTCCAGCATCGGTTTCGGGCTGCTGGTGGGACGCGTGCACCTGAACCTGCGACCCGAGGGCATGGCCTTGTCCGAACTGGTGGGCTTGCGTTATACGGGCAATGAGCCGGTTCCTGTCCAGTCGGCGGCCGCGCCTGCCGCCTCCCCGCCTCCGGCCACCTCACCTCCGGCAACCGCTTCCCCCACGCGCGGCCGGGTCACGCTGGCCGACCTGGATGCCCTGCTGCCGGCGCCCAAGGCCGGAGCCGCGCGATGAGCTGGCGCCTCACTGTGGTGGCTGCCGGCGTGGTGGCCAGTGGCCCGGTCTGGTCGCTGGAGCCGGACGTGCTGTTCGCCAAGGTCGAGCCCAGCGTCTGGACCGTGCTGGCTTCCGATGCACAGGGACGCAGCGTCAACCAGGGCAGCGCGGTCGTGATCGGGCCGGGACGCCTGGTGACCAACTGCCATGTGCTGGCGCGCATGGCCCGGGTCCAGGTCGTCAAGGCCAACGTGAGCTATGGCGCCAAGCTGGAGTTTCCCGATCCGGAGAACGACCTCTGCCAGCTCCGGGTCGACAACTTCAACGCACCTGCGGTGGAACTGGCGGCACAGGACACGTTGCGGGTGGGTGCCCGTGTCTACGCCATCGGCACGCCACAGGGGATGGAGACCACGCTCAGCGATGGCCTGCTGTCCGGCCTGCGCCGCGACGGATCGGGGCAACTGGTCTTCGTGCAGACGACGGCGCCGATTTCGCCGGGGTCGAGCGGGGGTGGTCTTTTCGACTCGGAGGGGCGCCTGATCGGCATCACGACCTTCTCACGGCGCGAGGCGCAGAACATCAACCTGGCGGTGCCGTCCTACCGGATTCCCGAACTGGCCGAGCGCGGCCGGCAGCACCTGGAGCAGCGCCAGGCCGCGCGCGCGGCCGGCCCGGTTGCCGCCGCGCCTGCGACACCTGCGGGGTCCGCCGAGCTGTCCGCGCAGCGGCAGCCCGGTGACTGGTTCGACTACGTGATCACCGACCACTACACGCAGGTGAAGCAGACCGTGAACCTGCGGGTGGACCGGGTGCTGGCAGACCGGGTGATCTTCAATGGCGGCACACGTGTGGAAGGACTGGATGGCAAGGTGCTGGAATCCCAGCCGATGGCGCTAGCCGAACTGGACATGGTGACACCGCCCGGCGGCTGGGCGCCTGGGGGGCAGGTGATGAGTGGTGTTCGTCAGCTCAGGATAAATACCTCCTGGAAGAACCAGCCGGCAACCTACGATCTGACGGCCGTAGCCTCGCCCGCGCAGACGCTGCGGGTGGGTGATATCGAGTACAGCGCGGTGCGCATCGATCTTCGAGGCTGGGTGGGCCGCATCTTCACCTTCAACCTTTACAGCATGCCCTACCGGGCCACGGTCTGGTACGCGCCTGCCCTGCAACGGGTGGTGCGTTTCAATGTCGAGTTTCAATCTCCTCAGACGATCATCACCTTGCATGCTGCCGTGAAGGTGAACGAGACCCTGGAGCTCGCGCGGGTGGGCCGCGACTGACGGCCCGGGTCCGGCCCTATTGGAATGCCACCTCGGCAAAACTGCGCAGCTTGCGGCTGTGCAGTGCGTCCAGTCCGTTGCGGCGCAGCCGTTCGATGGCGCGAATGCCGATGCGCAGGTGCTGGTCCACGCGCTCGCGGTAGAAGTGGTTGGCCATGCCGGGCAGCTTGATCTCGCCGTGCAGCGGCTTGTCGGAGACGCACAGCAGGGTGCCGTAGGGCACGCGGAAGCGGAAACCGTTGGCCGCGATGGTGGCCGATTCCATGTCCAGCGCCACGGCGCGCGATTGCGAGAAGCGCTGCACCGGCTCGCGGTGGTCGCGCAGCTCCCAGTTCCGGTTGTCGATGGTGGCGACGGTGCCGGTGCGCATGATGCGCTTCAGCTCCCAGCCTTCGAGGCCCGTCACCTCCTCCACCGCATCCTCCAGGGCCACCTGGACCTCCGCCAGCGCCGGGATCGGGATCCAGAGCGGCAGGTCGGCGTCGAGCACGTGGTCCTC
>CAMLQP010000270.1 GCA_946482115.1 uncultured Comamonadaceae bacterium | reverse complement strand
GAGCGCTACGTTCGGGACGTAGAGGCCGGAGGTTCGAATCCTCTCACCCCGACCACTTTTCACAAAAGCCCCGTTTTCGGGGCTTTTGTATTTCCGGGGCATGGAAAAGGGCGGGAACTCCGGTTTTAGCACTCGATCACAGGGAGTGCTAATATAGACAGAGGTGCCCCAGAAGGACACCGTCACTGGAGGTGTGGAAATGACCGTTTCTGCCAATACGACTGCCAACGCACTGGCACTGGCCAAGCCCTGGAGCCCCTCGCTGGTGCTGCCACCGCTGGGCAACCTGGATGCCTACATTTCGGCAGTCAACCGCCTGCCCCTGCTGACGGCGCAGGAGGAGCAGGACTTTGCCCGCCAGCTGCGCGACCACAACGACCTGGAGGCCGCGGGCAAGCTGGTCATGTCGCACCTGCGCCTGGTGGTGTCGGTTTCGCGCCAGTACCTGGGCTATGGCCTGCCGCACGGCGACCTGATCCAGGAGGGCAACATCGGCCTGATGAAGGCGGTCAAGCGCTTCGACCCCGACCAGGGCGTGCGCCTGGTCAGCTACGCGCTGCACTGGATCAAGGCCGAGATCCACGAGTACATCCTGAAGAACTGGCGCATGGTCAAGGTGGCCACCACCAAGGCCCAGCGCAAGCTGTTCTTCAACCTGCGTTCCATGAAGCAGGGCTTCAAGGCCGATGCCGCCGACGTGAGCGACGCCGCCACCCACCGCGAGACGCTGAGCGAGCACGAGATCGACGTGGTCGCCCGCGAGCTCAACGTCAAGCGCGAAGAGGTGATGGAGATGGAGCGCCGCCTGGCCGGTGGTGACGTGGTGCTCGACCCCGCGCCCGGCGATGACGGCGAGGAAACCTATGGCCCCATTGCCTACCTGGCCGACGCCAGCCAGGAGCCGACCGCCGTGCTGGAAAGCCAGCACCGCGACCGCCTGGCTTCCGAGGGCATCGCGCGCGCGCTGGAGCAGCTTGACGAGCGTTCCCGCCGCATCGTGGCCGAGCGCTGGCTCAAGGTCAACGACGACGGCTCTGGCGGCAAGACGCTGCACGAGCTGGCGGCCGAATACGGCGTGAGCGCCGAACGCGTGCGCCAGATCGAGGCCGCGGCGATGAAGAAGATGCGTGCCGCGCTGGCGGCCTACGCCTGAACACCCGGCGCCTCCAGCCGGCTCATCCAGGTTTCGGCCAGTTCCGGCCGTCCGTACAGGTAGCCCTGGCGTACCACGTCGCCCCGGCTGTCGAAGAAGCGCGCATGCGCTTCGGTCTCCACCCCCTCGGCCACCACCTGCAGGTGCAACTGGCGCGCGACCGCCAGTATGGTGTCCACCAGCGCCGCGTCCTGCGGGTTGGTGGTCACGTCCTGCACGAAGCTCTTGTCGATCTTGAGCTCGCTGATGGGCAGGCGCTTGAGGTAGGCCAGCGACGAGTAGCCGGTGCCGAAGTCGTCCATCGAGAAATGCAGGCCGAGCGCGCTGAGCTCGGTCATCTTCTGCACTGCGTCGGCCAGGTCGCCCATCACCAGGCTCTCGGTCACTTCCAGCACCAGCCTTGACGGGTCGGCGCCGCTGTTGGCCAGCTGCAGGCGCACGGATTCGACGAAATCCGGCTTCTGGAAGTGGCGCGGGCTGATGTTGACCGACAGCCGCAACGCATGACCGCGCCGGTCCAGCTCCACCAGCAGGCGGCAGACCTGCGAGAGCATCCAGCGGTCGAGCGAGGCCACCAGGTCGGACATTTCCGCGATGGGGATGAACACCGGCGGCGGGACCAGGCCGCGTTGCGGATGCTCCCAGCGGATCAGCGCCTCGGCGCCGATCAGGCGGCCATCGGCGCTGACCTGGGGCTGCAGGTAGCAGCGCAGCTCATCCTGTGCCAGGGCCAGCCGCAGCTCGCGCTCGACACGAAAGCGCTGCTCCACCGCGTCGCCCATGGCGGCTTCGAAGAAGGTGGTGCGTGCACCGCCCTCGGATTTGGCCTTGTGCAGGGCGGTGTCGGCCTGGCGCATGACCTCGTCGGCGTGGTCGCAGCCAGGGGCGGGGAACAGCGCGATGCCCACGCTCATGTCGAGCGCGAAATGCTCGTCGTCGATGCGGATGTGCTCTTTGAGCACGGCGCGCAGCTTCTCGGCCAGCGCCAGCGCCTCGCGGCCGGCCGCCTCGCGCGTGGGCATGCCGCGCGGCGGCAGCACGGCGAACATGTCGCCGGACAGCCGCGCGAGCACGTCGTCGCTGTGCAGGTTCTTGCGCAGCAGGGCCGCCACGGCCTTGAGCAGCGCGTCGCCCAGCACCAGGCCTCGCGCCTCGTTGACGTGCTTGAAGCGGTCGATGTCGAGCAGCAGCACGCCGGCGAAACGGTGGTCGCGGTCGAGCTGGTCCAGCGATTCGCCAACCTTCTTGAGAAACTGGGTGCGGTTCGACAGGCCGGTCAGCGGATCGCGCGAGGCGAGCTGCTCGGCGCGTTCCTCGGCGCGGCGGATTTCGCTGAGGTCTGTGTAGATGGAGACGTACTGGGTGACCCGCGCGGACTTGTCGCGGATGCTGCTCATGGTGGCCCATTCAGGGAACAGCTCGCCGTTCTTGCGCCGGCTCCAGACCTCGCCCGACCACTCGCCGAACTCGCGCAGCGCCATCTGCATGTGCTGCAGGAAGCTCTTGTCCTGCGGCTGCGCCAGCAGAGCCAGGTGCGACTTGCCCACCACTTCGCGCTCCAGGAAGCCGGTGATACGGCTGAACGCGGGGTTGACGGTCACGATGGTGTCGTCGGCATCGGTCACCACGATGGCTTCGTTGGTGGTTTCGAACACGCGCACGGCCAGGCGCTGGCGCGCGTCGGCCTGGTGCTGCACCTTCCACAGCCGCAGCAGCAGCAGGCCGATGGCAGTCAGGGCGGCGAGGGTGGCAATGATCTCCACCCGCCAGCGTTGCAGCACGTCCATGAAGGTGAATTCGGGGACATGGTCATAGGGCGGCAGCCGCAGCGCGCGCGACAGGTGCTCCACCGGCAGATAGTCGGCCGGGGTGGTGAAGCCGTGCACGCCGGCCGCCTTGGCGGCCGGGTGTTCAGGCTCCAGGGCGTACAGGGCGGAGGCCACCCGGCGCACTGCCCGTTCGTCCACGTGTGGCAGCGCGAACACCGGCCATTCGGGGTACAGGCGGGTGGAAATCAGCAGCCCGAACCCGGGGTGGTTCTGCGGGGCGACCACCTCCAGACGGCTGATGTCCAGCGTGCCGTTGAGCGAAAGCTTTTCCAGGATACCGGTGCGTATGAAGGCGAAATCGGCCCGGCCTTCGAGCACGGCTTGCAGGGCACTTTCATGGGTCTGCACCTGCAGCACGGCGCGTGCATCGTCGGGCAGGGTGACACCAAGCCGCTGAAGCTCGAAGGCGGGTGCCCGCCAGGCCATGTGGCTGGTGCTGGCCACGGCGATGGTGTGGCCCCGCACGTCGGTCAGCTGCCGCCAGTCGGTGCGCTCGCGCCGTCGCACCACCACGCCGCCGTACTGCGAGGTGGGATGGCCGTCCTCCGCCGTCACCAGGGTGGCAATCACGCCGGCCAGCGGGTAGCGGGCGCGCACCGTGAGGAAGTGGGTGGAAGTGGTGGTGACGAAGGACAGCGAGCGGTTGGCGATCCCGGTCTCGATCTCGGTCTGCGACAGGGCCCGCAACTCCACCCGCTGGTCCTTCAGCGTGTCGTTGAGGTAATCCACCAGCGGACCGTAGCGAACCGCGGTCTGCCCCTGCCCCAGGTTGTCGAACACACCCAGCACCAGCGGCGCGCCGGCGGGCGTGGCCTGGCCCGTGGCGCCCATGGCGAACGCGAGCAGCGCCAGCCACAGGCTGCGCCGCCAGCGCGGGTTCCATGTCAGTTTTGCCACATCACCATCTTAGGGCGAGGCAGCCGGGGTCACAAGCCCGGTGCGCTCAGGCCTCGCGGCGCAGCGCGGGGAACAGGATGACATCACGGATGCTGGGGCTGTCGGTCAGCAGCATCATGAGGCGGTCGATGCCGATGCCGC
>CAMLQP010000269.1 GCA_946482115.1 uncultured Comamonadaceae bacterium | reverse complement strand
GCCGCGGCATCCTGGAGAACATCATCCCCAGCAGCACCGGCGCCGCCAAGGCCGTGGGCGTGGTGATTCCCTCGCTCAACAAGAAGCTGACCGGCATGTCCTTCCGCGTGCCCACCTCCGACGTGTCGGTGGTGGACCTGACGGTGGAGCTGGACAAGGCTGCCACCTACGAAGAAATCAAGGCCGAGATGAAGGCCCAGTCCGAAGGCGCGCTCAAGGGCGTGCTGGGCTACACCGAAGACAAGGTGGTGGCCACCGACTTCCGTGGCGACACCCGCACCTCCATCTTCGATGCCGATGCCGGCATCGCGCTGGACGGCACCTTCATCAAGCTGGTGAGCTGGTACGACAACGAGTGGGGTTATTCCAACAAGTGCCTGGAAATGGTGCGCGTGGTGGCCAAGTAAGCGCCCGCTTGCAACCCACAGGAGCGCCCTTCGGGGCGCTTTTTTTCGACCTGGCTACAATAACAATCCATCTAGACGGATTGTTATATGTCGATCAACCGCCCCAAACAGCCCGACCGCCTGCGCACCCAGATCCTCGAAGCGACCCAGGCCGTGCTGCTCGATGAAGGCCCGACCGCGGTCACGCTGGACCGGGTGCTGGCGCGCACCGACATTTCCAAAGGCGGGCTGCAGCACCATTTCCGCAGCAAGCAGCTGCTGCTGGATGCCCTGTTCGAGCACCTGTTCAACGCCTTCGTGGCCCAGTACGAGGCCTGCCTGGCCGACGAGCCGGCGGGTCCGGCGCGCCACATCCGCGCCTATGTGCGCGCTTCCTGCGCGCAAAGCCCCGAAACCCGGCGCGACGGCCGCGCGGCGGTGATGCTGGCGCTGGGCGATGCGCGTTACCAGACCCGCTGGGCCGAACTGATGGAGCGCGTGGGTGCCGCCGACACGCTGGAGCGCGGCACCGCGCTGGCCTGCCGGCTCGCAGCCGACGGGCTCTGGTACGGCCTGGTCTGCGGGCCGGTGCCCAGCGACGCCGACGTGGCGGCCGCGCAGGCGCGCATCCTGCAACTCACCGAAAGGGGGCAGCCATGAGCAGTGCCTACCTCTACCTGGCCATCGCTATCGTGGCCGAGGTGATCGCCACCACCGCCCTCAAGTCCGCCGACGGATTCACCCGCCTGGGTCCCAGCCTGGTGGTGGTGGCGGGCTATGCGGTGGCGTTCTGGTGCCTGTCGCTGGTGCTGCGGACCCTGCCCACCGGGGTGGTGTACGCGGTGTGGTCAGGCGTCGGCATCGTGCTGGTGTCGCTGATCGCGTGGGTGGTGCACCGGCAGGCGCTCGACGCCCCCACCCTGCTGGGCCTGGGCCTGATCATCGCGGGCGTGCTGGTGGTCAACCTGGGTTCGCGGGGCACGGCGCATTGACGGGCCGGGGGGTCTGACCGCTCAGCAGGGCGCGAGCTTCTTCCCCGCCATGGCGGTGTTCAGCCCTTCCACTTCGGCCCGCTGGGCCGGGGTGATGGCGTTCAGCCGCAGCGTATGGGTGCGCTGTTCGCCGCGCTCCTGCAGCACGCGCGCGGTGCGTATGCCCTTGGGGGCGAGGTCGGCCAGCGCCTGCTGGGCGGCGGCCTCGGTGGAGTAGGTGCCCAGCGCCAGGCCGGGCATCATGCCGGTGGCGTCGCGGAACTCGATGCGCAGCTGGCGCAGCTCGGCCTTCTTGCGGGCCAGCGCCTCGGCATCGGCATAACGGCCCATGTAGACGATCCAGCGGGGCGGCAGCACGGCTTCGTCCAGCGTCCAGCGGCCACCCGCCCAGGGCAGCGTGGTCATCACCACCCGCAGCGCCTGGGCCTGCGCGGGGGTGAAGCCGGCGGCCTGGTAGCAGGCGGAGGCCTCGGCGCGCGGCCCGGGCGTCGGCTCGGAGGAGGCCGGAGCCTCCGGCGGCGGTACCGGCGCTGGCGCTGGCGCCGGGGCGGGTTCCGTTGCCGCCGGTCGCGGGGGCTCGGCGGCCCGCTCCATCCGTTCCACCCGCAGCTTCTCGGGCGCCACCTGCTGTTTCAGGCGCGCGGGTTCGCGCTCTTCCAGCGGCCCCCAGCCCAGCACCCGCAGATGGCCCTGGCTCCAGGCGAAGTAGGCCAGGTTGGCCAGCACCAGCAGCAGGGCCGTCAGTCTCAGCATGGGCGAACGCTCACTTCCTGGCTTTGCACCGTGTGCAGGCCCTGGTCGGTCAGCAGGCGCAGCGCACCGTCGTCGCCGACGCCGCAGGCGGTGCCCTGGCGGCCGTCGGACAGCGTCACGCTCAGGCCTTCGAGCGCGTCGCGCCGGGCGAAGCGCTGCACGAAGGCCGAGAAGCCCAGCGCCTGGAAGGCCAGCAGGTCGCGCACCAGTGCGGGGACCAGCGCCTCCAGCACGGCACCGGCTTCGGCGTCGGGTTGCCATTCGCGCAGGCCCACGGGCGGCACGGCGGGCAGCGCGGCGTGGGGGTCGGGCGCCACCTGCGGTGTGGCCAGGTTGATGCCGATGCCGATCACGGCCACGCGTTCGCTGCCAGTGCCCAGGTTGGCGGTCTCGACCAGGATGCCGCCGAGCTTGCGGCTGCGCCACCAGAGGTCGTTGGGCCACTTGAGGCGCACCTCGGGCCCCAGGCTGTCGGCGGCGCTCACGCCCACCGCCAGCGACAGGCCGCTCCAGTCGGCCGGTGCCAGCGGCAGGCCGAGGGAGAAGGTGAGCGAATCGCCCGGCGCGCTGACCCAGCCGCGCCCGCGCCGGCCGCGCCCGGCGTTCTGGTGCACGGCCGCCAGCAGCACGGGGTCCAGCGTGCCCGTGCGGGCGCGCTGCATCAGTTCGGTGTTGGTGGACCCGATCTCGGGCACCACCTCGACGGTGAAGCCCGGCAGCTCGGGCGCCACGGCCTCCCACACGCGCTCGGCGTGCCGGTTCAGGGAGGCCAGAGGCGTCATGGCCGGCGTGCCTACTTGCGGCCCTTGGGCGCCAGCAGCGTGCCCCGGCAGGCCTGGCTGCCGCACCAGCAGGGGTACTGGGCCTTGAGCTTTTTCGTGTAGGGCTCGTCGATCACCAGGCCGTAGTCGTAGAACAGCTCCTCGCCGGCGGCGATGTCGCGCAGCGCCTTGATGAAGACGCGGCCCTCTTCCTCGTCGGCGATGCAGTTCGGGTCGCAGCTGTGGTTGATCCAGCGCGAGGAGTTGCCGCCGTATTTCGCATCGATGACGTGTTTGTCGTCGATGGAGAAATAGAAGGTGTGGTTGGGGTCCTTGGGGTCGTGGGGGTGGCGGCGCAGCGCCTCTTTCCAGGTGATCACCTCGCCGGTGTATTCGATCAGGGTTTCGCCCTCGGGAATGTCCACCACGGCGTAGACGCCCTTGCCATGCACGCCGGAGCGGCGGGTCTGGATGCGTTTACCGGGCTGGCTGGCGGGGATTTTCGGCACGGCTGATTTTTTTGGTAAGGTGAATTCATGCACGCACGCATGCGTGCGGGCGCGTGTGCGCCCGCGCATGCGCGCGCGGGAAGTCTGGATTGTAGAGTGATGAAAACCCTGGTTATTGCCGAGAAGCCGTCGGTGGCGCAGGACATCGTGCGCGCCCTCACGCCCACGGCCGGCAAATTCGAGAAACACGACGACCACTTCGAGAGCGAGAAGTACGTGGTCACCTCCGCCGTGGGCCACCTGGTGGAGATCGCCGCGCCCGAGGCCTACGACGTCAAGCGCGGCAAGTGGAGCTTTGCCCACCTGCCGGTGATACCGCCGCATTTCGACCTCAAGCCCATCGACAAGACCAAATCGCGGCTCAACGCGGTGGTCAAGCTGGCCAAACGCAAGGACGTGGGCGCGCTGGTGAACGCCTGCGACGCGGGCCGCGAGGGCGAGCTGATCTTTCGCCTGATCGAGCAGTACGCGGGCGGTGCCAAACCTTTGGGCAAGCCGGTGCAGCGCCTGTGGCTGCAGAGCATGACGCCGCAGGCCATACGCGACGGGTTCAAAGACCTGCGCAGCGACAACCAGATGCGCCCGCTGGCCGACGCCGCGCGCAGCCGCTCCGAGGCCGACTGGCTG
>CAMLQP010000268.1 GCA_946482115.1 uncultured Comamonadaceae bacterium | reverse complement strand
GTGCGGCCCGGGCAGACGGTGCTGCTGGTGGCGGGCAACAACCACGCGCAGCGCGCCCTGGGGGTGCCGCTGCACCTGCCGACGGGGCTGGCACACCGCGTCGTGTTGTCGCTGGCCCTACCCGCAAACGCCGAAGCGGCGCCGCCGAGCGAGTCCACGCCAGGGTCCGACGCGGTCTGGAGCAGCCCACCGCGCGCTCCGCGCGACTACTGCGGCGACATGAAGCGCAGCCTGGGCCGCTGACACCAGGCGGCCTGCGCCCTGCTGCTCCAGCGAAACGAACACCGCCAGATCGATCCGACCCCAGCGCTTTCAAAAAAATATTTCGCATCCCCTGCATCCAAATCGCCGTGCGCGCCGTTCTTCCATCAGGTCACAACCCATGGCCTGCTTTTATCAACGACGCAATCGGAGAACTTCATGCAAAAACACCCTCTTTTCGCCGCCACCCTGCTGGCACTCGGCATCGGCGCTGCACAGGCACAACCGGTGCTCCAGGGCGGGATCGTCACTGACCCTGCGGGTCGCACGCTCTACATTTTCGACAAGGACCAGGCGGACACCAGCAACTGCAAGGGCGCCTGTCTGCAGGCCTGGCCGGCCTACACGGCGGACGCCGCCGCCGGAGCCCAGGTGCACCCCAAAGCCACGCGCATGGACAACCAGCAATGGACCTGGAACCACAAGCCGCTCTACCACTTCGCTGGCGATGCCCAAGCCGGTGACAAGGCGGGCGACGGCAGCGGCGGTGTCTGGCACATCGTCAAGCCAGCCGCCCCATCGGCCTCGGCCACACCCTCTCCCTCCGCCTACACGTACTGACACGATTCGGCCCCCTGCTGGACGGCCCACGCCGGCGGGCATGACGGCCTTCGCGGGCCGCGCACGATCTGCGATACATTGGCGCCAAGAGGTCCACGGCGCCCCATGCACTTGGGGCGCCGCCCTTTCTCCAACCCATCCAGCATCCCATGGGAACACATCAAGAGGTCGAGTCCTTGCTCGCCCGCGTGGGCATGGGTGACCGCGCCGCGTTCAAAGCGCTCTACGGGCTCACGGCGGGCGTGTTGCTGGCCACCGCGGCGCGGGTGCTCCAGGACCGGCATGCGGCGGAGGATGTGGTGCAAGAGGTGTTCGCCCATCTGTGGCACAAGGCGTCCGAAGCCGCCACGCCGTCGGCCAAAACGCTGGCCTGGCTGTGCGTGGTCACACGCAACCGTGCGGTGGACCACCTTCGCAAACGCCCGGCCGAAGTGTCGATCCATGGGCAGGCCGATGACGGTGAGGAGATCGTCCACGACGCCGCGAGCGAACAACCCGGCGTCTTTGAACAACTGAGCTTTGAGCAGGACCAGCAACGCCTTCAGCGCTGCCTGGGGCAACTCGATCCTGAGCCCCGCCAGGCGGTGCTGCTCGCCTATGTCGAGGGGCTGACACACGTGGAACTGGCCGGGCGCATGCAGCGTCCGCTGGGCACCATCAAGGCGTGGACCCGCCGCAGCCTGATGGCGCTCAAACTGTGCATGGGGTCTCTGGCATGAAGACCTACTGGCATCAACACCCTGAGACGGTCGACCGCCTGGCGGCCGAGTACGCGCTCGGGACGCTGGCCGCACCCGCGCGTCGGCGCATGGAGACGCTGATGACGCAGCGCCGTGACATCGCGCAGGCCGTGGGGCCCTGGCACGAACGGCTGGGCGGCGTGCTGGCGGCGCAGCCGCCGCTGCCCGTCGACCCGGGCGCATGGCACCGACTGGAAACCCGGCTCTTCGGGGAGCCACGCAAAGCCACGCAGACAACGGCCTGGTGGTCGCGATGGCTCTCACCGATTCCGGCGGGCACCCTGGCCCTGGGCCTGTTGCTCGGCAGCGTGCTGGGGCCGCTGTGGGAAGCGTCGCGCAGCACCACGCAACTGCCCGAGAGCTACGTGGGCGTGCTGGCGAATGCGGATGGCCAGCCCGGCCTCATCGTCTCCAGCCTGCGCAAGGGGCTGACGGTGGATCTCAAGCAACTGAGCCCGGTGGAGGTGCCCGAGGGCAAGACGCTGTACCTCTGGACCATCGACAAGGGCGGTCAGGTGCATGCCGTCGCTGCCATACCGGGTGGCGCATTTGTCAGCGCCCCGCTGAGCCAACCGGCCGAAGAAGCCTTCTTCCCCGCCGTCGAGCTGGCGGTATCCATCGAAACCGCGGGCGCCGCACCCCCGCAGCCGACCGGTCCCTTCGTCTACCGCGGCCTGTGCGGCAAGCTCTGGAAACTGCCGGCGAACTGAAGGCCGGGTTCGCAGCCTTTGGGCCATGGCCATCCACCGGTGCTGCGACAATCGCCCACCATGAACCACACCTACGTTCTCACCCTGTCGTGCCAGGACCGTCCCGGCATCGTGCACGCCGTCTCGGGCTTCCTGCTGGAGCGCGGCGGCAACATCGAAGAAGCCGCCCAGTACAACGACCACGACACCGGCCTGTTTTTCATGCGGGTGCAATTCACCTGCAGCCAGCTCACGCAGGACGACCTGCGCACGCACCTCAAGCTGTTCGCCGAGCCCTTCGCCATGCGCTGGAGCCTGCACCCGCTGGCCGAGCCGATGAAGACCGTGATCTTCGTCAGCAAGGAAGGCCACTGCCTGAACGACCTGATGTTCCGCTGGAAGAGCGGCCTGCTGCGGCTGGACATCCGCGCCATCGTCAGCAACCACCGCGACTTCTACCAGCTCGCCGCCGGCTACAACGTGCCCTTCCACCACATCCCGGTGAGCGCCGCGACCAAGGAACAGGCCGAAGCGAAACAGCTGGAGGTGATCCGCAGCGAAGGCGCGGAGTTGGTGGTGCTGGCGCGCTACATGCAGATATTGAGCAATCACCTGTGCCGCGAACTCTCGGGCAAGGCGATCAACATCCACCACAGCTTCCTGCCCAGCTTCAAGGGCGCCAAGCCCTATTACCAGGCGCACGACCGCGGCGTGAAGCTGATCGGCGCCACGGCCCACTACGTGACGGCCGACCTGGACGAAGGCCCGATCATCGAGCAGGACGTGGCCCGCGTGGACCACACCGACGACGTGGAAGACCTCACCGCGCGGGGCCGCGACACCGAAAGCCAGGTGCTGGCCCGCGCCGTGAAATGGCACAGCGAGCACCGCGTGCTGCTCAACGGGCACAAGACGGTCGTCTTCAAGTGATGAACCGGACGCCCCCGATGCGGCCCTGAGGTGACTTCGTGACGATCCGCATCCCTCCGATCCAGTGCCTGCTGACGTTCGAGGCCCTGGCGCGCCTGCGCAGCGTGACGCAGACCAGCGAGGAGCTGTGCGTCACACCCAGCGCGGTGAGCCACCGCATCAAGCAGTTGGAGCAGATCCTGGGCACCAAGCTGTTTGGCCGGGCCGACTTCTCGCTCACCACCGAGGGCAGCGAATACCTGGCCCACGTGCGCGAAGGCCTGGCCACGCTGCAGAAATTCCCGAGCAATGCGGCCACGCCCGGGCGGCGCAAGCTGCGCCTGGCGGTCACGCCCACCTTCGCCCGCTCCATCCTGCTGCCGCGCCTGAAGCAGTTCAGCGAGGCCTACCCGGAGATCGACCTGACACTGCAGGTCAGCATCCCGCTGCTGGACGTGGTGGCCGAGGACGCCGATCTGATGATCCGTTTCGGCACCGGCCGCTACGCCGACGTGGAACACGTCTGCCTGATGAAGGACGAGATCACGCCGCTGGCCTCACCGGCCTTCGCGCGCGAACACGGTCCGTTCGAAACACCCGAAGACCTGGAGGGTGTGCCGCTGCTGCGCAGCCCGCTGGAACCCTGGCGCACCTGGTTCGCGGCGCACGACCTGGACTGGCCCGAGCCGGTGGACGGCTCGCAATTCAACGACATCGGCCTGATGTGCGACGGCGCCGCCGCCGGCATGGGCGTGGCCCTGGTGCGGCTCAAGCTGGCCGCGCCCTGGCTGGAACACGGCACGCTGGTGCCACTGTACGAACGCCACGTGCCCAGCCCGCACGCCCACTACCTGTGCTGGCGCACCGGCACCATGGACCGCTGGGA
>CAMLQP010000267.1 GCA_946482115.1 uncultured Comamonadaceae bacterium | reverse complement strand
CTGCTCGAGGAACTCATCGCCACCGCGTCGATCATCGGGCGCACCGGCTGAGGCGCAGGCGTCCCCGGGGGGCGCAGTTCGGCCCCATGACGGTCTTCACGTGACCGGCTGCATGAAGCCGAGGTCGGTCGGGTAGTCCGGCCGACCGGCTGCCGCTCCGAAGTTCTTCAGGTTCGGCAGGATGCCGCCGAGTTCGCTGCCCTGCACGCCAAACCAGGTGGCCAGCGTCGCGGCGAACTGGTCGACCGACGTGCTGGGAATGAGCCGGCCCTGGCCGATATGCCATTGATCCTGCGGTGCGTCGGTCTCGCCGATGCTCATCGGCGGAGGCCGGCCATAAAAGGCCCGTCCGCGTACCGCGCCACCGACCACGATGTGATGGCCGCCCCAGCCATGGTCGGTGCCGTTGCCGTTGCTCGCCAGGGCGCGGCCAAAATCGGAGGCGGTGAAGGTCGTGACGCGATCGGCCACGCCCAACTCCATCGTGGCCGCATGGAAGGCGGTGATGGCCTCGCTCACCTTGCGCAGCAGCCCGGGCTGTTCTTCGACCAGCCGGTCATGGTGATCGAAGCCGCCCAGCGACACCAGAAACACCTGACGCCGGCTGCCCAGCGCCTGGCGCGCCGCGATGATGCGCGCCACGATGCGAAGCTCGGCAGCCAGCGAGTTGCCGGCCGGGAAGGGCGTGGTCACGCTGGACCCGTTCAGCGCAGCACGCAGCGTCACCTCGGCCTCGATGGCTCGCCCGGTGATGCGGGTGTATTCGTTCTCCAGCATGTGGCCGCGCGTTTCGGTCAGCAGTGCGCGCAGGCGTTGTGCCACGGCGGCCTGATTCGGATTGCCGCGCGCGCCGTGCGGGCCGTTGAGCAGCGGTTCGATGAAGACCGGGCCCTCACGGCTCACCTGGTACTGGATCGCGTCCTGTCCGCTGAGGAACACCGCGTTGCCGCTGGCCGAGATGCAGGTGAACAACGCCTGCCCGTTGTTGCTGAGTGCCAGATCACCGATGCGCCCACCCCAGCCGAGCGAGGAGCCTTCGGCTCCCTGCGCCTGCCACACCGATTGCTGGTCGTTGTGCGACATCAGCTGGGGCGGGAGGGGGTAGCGGGCCCGGTCCGGGCTGAAGTACTCGGCCTTGGTCGTGGGTCGGATCAGCGGGCCGACATTGAGCAGCACGGCGGCCCGGCCGTCATGGAACAGGTTGGTCAGCCCGGTCATCTGCGGGTGCAGTGCGTATTCAAGCCCCCCCGCCAGCGCCGTGGCTGGCTGCAACCGGGTGGCCGACAGCGCGGTGCGCTCGATGGCCAGCCCGGCAGGGCCGGGCCCGGCCTGGCGGATGTTGCGGTAGGCCTGCCAGCTGGCCGGGTCGTAGGCGACGACCGTGTTGGCATGGTCGTTGCCGCCATACAGGAACACGCAGACGAGCGCCTTGTAGTCGGTCGCCGTGAAGGCCGCGGCTTCGCCGATGGCAGCCAGGTTCAGTCCCAGCGGCGTGGCGGCACCGACGGCAGCCAGTTGGCCGGCCCGGCGCATGAAGGCGCGGCGGTTCAGAGCGAGGGGTCCGGTCGGTGGCATGTTCGGCCCTTCCTCATTTCTGCACGATGTATTCCGGACAGATCATTACCAGCGTGATGGCCGCGATGGTGCGCCAGCGGCGGGCCTCGTCGTTTGCGCCGGTGGGCGGCGCAGTGCCGAGGTCGAGCATCTCGACGAGGCGTTGCTCGGTGGTTGGCGTGAGCTGACCAGCGGCCAGCAGCAGGTTGAGCCGTCGCACCAGGGCCCGGGTGTCGTGCGCCAGTGCGCGCTCGGCCGCCAGGGCGATCTGAAACTCACACCACGGAAAGTCGTCGCCACCACTGGCGTAGAGGTTCAGGTCGTCGATCGCGTTGACCCACTGGCTCACGCTCGACTCGTTGATGATCTGGAACTCCGGTGCCGTGGCGCCGACTGTGGCCATGGCGGTGCCCGGCGGCACGTAGCCGGGGCGGAACCAGTTGAACACCGAGGGCGGCGTGAAGGGCCGCTGGCCGTACCAGCGCGTGGAATCCTCCAGATTGATCGGCCAGGCCCAGGTCCCCTGGGACGAGCGCGCACCGAAGGTGCGCAGCCACTGGAGTACACGCACCATGGGCTCGCGGACCTTGCCGTGCGTGGGTGACACCAGGCTGGCCGGCCCACGCGCCTCTTCATCGAGCAGGATGCCACGCCACACGGCCTTGAGGTCGCCGCGCACCCCGGCACCGTTGTCGTTGAACGCTGCGGCCACGCGTGCCACGTAGGCCGGACTCGGGTGACTGGTGACCAGGCGCTGGATCATCTGGCGGCCGAAGAAGGGTCCGACATTCGGGTGCTGGAACAGGATGTCCAGGGCAGCCTTCAGCCTTGCCGGACCGTTGCCGCCAGCGGCAATGCTTCGTCCAAGCACGACAGAGGCGCGGTTCGAATGCCTGGAAGACTCGAACACCATGGCGCGGCGCGTGAACTCCGGGTAGGGCCGGCCATTGTTGGTGACGGGGGCGATGAAGCGACGGCCGTCGTCCCACCAGTCCCAGCCGGTGAAGATGCGCGCGAGCTGGGTCACGTCGTCCTGGCTGTAGGTCGGCAGGGGCTGGCCATCGGCGCCGCGCTGCGGCGTGCCGTCCAGGTTGAGCCGGGTCAGGCCGATGGTGAAGAGCTGCATCACCTCGCGTGCGTAGTTTTCGTCGGGCACACGGCCGATGGCGGGGTCTTCCTTCAGGTTGCCGCGCATGTTGAGCCAGGCGCCCATTGCGGGATTGAGCGTCATCGCTTCCAGCAGGTCGCGGAAGTTGCCGAAGGCATGGTCCTTGAGCTGATCCCAGTAGTGGGCCATGGCCATGCCGGTCCAGGGCATCTGCGCCACCAGCGACGACACGACAAAAAACTCCGACATCGCCAGTGCAACGCGCTGGCGCACACCGTCGGGCAGCGTGGCCGCTTCGCGCGCCAGCGCACACTCGGCCGTCCACCCGCCACTGTCATACAGCGCACGCTCGTCGATCGTGGCGTAGCCGGCCGAGACCATCCAGTCCCAGGCGCGTTGGCCACGCGGCAGAGCCATCTGGGCGTCCAGCCAGACCGCGTAGCCCTGCGCGCGTACCGCGGCGATGTCGGTGTCGGTGGCGCCGAACGTGGCTTGCTGCAGAAAGCGTGAGGCTTCCGCGTCGGTCTCGGCAAACACCGGCGATGCCGGCGCAGGCAGCGTGTGGAAGGCCACCCCTTCATCGCGCCAGATGCCCGATGCAACGGCCGCATCCCGTTCCCAGGCCGAGGCGGTGTAGAGGTAGGCGTTGTTCACCAGGTTGGCGAGTCGGTAGACGGGCAGGGCGCCGGGCTGGTCGGCGGATGCCACAGAGAACGTGCTGCCCTCGTAGCGCATGTCCGGCCGCGTCTGTTCGACCCAGTCGCGCTCGGCCTCGCTGGCCGTGTAGAAGTAGCCGCCATTGCGCAGATTGGCGAAACGGTAGACCGGGACGCCGCTGCCGTCGGTCAGCTGCTGGAAGGCAACCCCTTCGTAGCGCAGATCGGGGTAGCTGGCGAGGACCAGGTCCTTTTCGGCGCGATTGCCGGTATAGAAGTAGGCCCCGTTGGAGATCTTGGCGAACCGGTAGACCGGCACGACGGCGGGGGTGCCGGTGCTCGCCGGGGCTTCACGCGTTGCTGCAGCCGGCGCGTGCTCGGCATCGCCACCGCCGCAGCCAGCCAGCGCACCCGCAGCAAGTGCACCGACCCACCACCCCGCTGCGCCCGGCTCAGGGCTGCGCTCAGGGGCTGCAACATCGAGTTCGTCGTCAGATGGTTGCACGTTGCGCGCTCCCCTGCCCGAATGGTGTTCGCCACAATGTAGCTTGATCGCTTCGCTGGCCAACCCCGGGTTTGCGCGTCCCGAGGGCAGCCGGGACAATGCAGGGCCATGGAGGATCGCGAATGAAGCACCCAAGGATCAGCCTGTCCCGTCTCGGGTTGGCGCTGTCGGCCTGTCTTGTCATCTCCGGCTGCGCCTCGATGAGCGAAAGCGAATGCAAGGTGGCCGACTGGCAGCGTA
>CAMLQP010000266.1 GCA_946482115.1 uncultured Comamonadaceae bacterium | reverse complement strand
TCAAGGAGGTGTTCGACCTGCGCGGCTTCAACCTGAACGCCAAGCTGGACATCGACCCCGACTTTCTCAAGGCGGACGACCACGATCACCACCACCACCACGATCACGACCATGAGCACGGCGAGCACTGCGACCACCCGTCGCACCAGCACGACCACGGCCATGGCCATGGCCACGGGCATCACCACCATCACGACGACGACGTCAAGAGCTTCGTCTACCGCGCCACGCGCCCCTTCAATCCGGCCAAGCTCGAAGATTTCCTGGGCGCCATCGTGCAGGTCTACGGCCCGCGCCTGCTGCGCTACAAGGGCGTGCTCGACATGCAGGGCACCGAGCGCAAGGTGATCTTCCAGGGCGTACACCAGCTCATGGGCAGCGACCTCGGCCCGGCCTGGGGCGATGGCGAGCCGCGCGTGAGCAAGATGGTGTTCATCGGCATCGACCTGCCGCGCGACATCCTGGTGCAGGGGCTGGACCAGTGCCTGGCCTGAGTGCCCGATGCCCGGGGCACGGAGCCGATTGACGCGATGCTGTTTCTGTCCATACTTCAGGGCCTGGGCTTCAAGTCAGGGCGATCCCCGCAGGGCATCCCGCACAAACAAGGTATAACGTCGGCCACAACCACGGATGTGCCTGGTGATGAGAGGAGTTCAGTAGTGAAAGCCGCCGCCAAGAAAACGACCGCCGCCGCCAAGAGCAAGGGGAGTGCCTCGCGCACTGCCAGCGCGCCGGCGGCCAAAGGGGCCGCCGCCAAGAAGTCCGCGGCCAGCCCGGCGGCCAGGAAGGCTGCGCCCAAGCCCCTGAAACCCGTTGCCAAGGCACCCGCCAAGAAGGCGCCGGCCAAGGCTGCGGCGAAACCCGCCGCAAAGCCCGCCGCGACGAAGAAACCCGCCCCACCAGCCAAGGCAGCCAAGCCTTCCGTGAAGGCCCCCGCGAAGGCCCCCGCGAAGGCTCCGGCAAAGACACCCGCGAAGGTGTCCGCCAAGCCAGCCGCCAAGCCGCCCGCGAAAGCGGCCCGGCCCGTGGCCCAGGCGCCTGCCAAGGCCGCACCGGCTCCCAAGCCGGCGGCGGTGTCGCCCCAGACCCCACCTCGGACCGCCCCGGTGCAGCCGGCGGTGGCCGCTTCCCCAACCCCCGTGGGCAGGCGTTCCTCGGCCAAGGCCGCGGCGCAACTGGTGGTGCAGCCACCGGCCCTACCCACCCACGCCCCGGACGCCGCCAAGGCGACCTTCTCTCCTACGACTGAGCGTGTCATGAACCCTCCCGTCCAATCCCCCGCCCGCAAGGACCCCAAACTGGCCAACAACTGGAAGACCAAGCCGGTGGAGGCCCTGTCCGATGAAGACGTGCTTGCCATGCCCGATGGCGAGTACATGAACGAGGTGCAGCTGGCCTACTTCCGCCGCAAGCTGTCCCAGCTCAAGGCCGACATGCTGGCCAACGCCGGCGAAACCACCGAACACCTGCGCGAGGACACCGTGGTCGTCCCCGATCCGGCCGACCGCGCCACCATCGAGGAGGAGCACGCGCTGGAGCTGCGTACCCGGGACCGCGAGCGCAAGCTGCTCAAGAAGATCGAGCAGGCCATCGCCCGCATTGATGCCGGTGACTACGGCTACTGCGACGAGACCGGCGAGGCGATCGGCGTCGGCCGCCTGCTGGCGCGCCCCACGGCCAGCCTGTCCCTGGAAGCGCAGCAGCGCCGCGAGCTCAAGCAGAAGATGTTCGGCGACTGAGCCGGCAGGCCGCACTCCTGGGCCCTGCCGCCAGCGACCACCGATGGCCAGCGACGAAACAGACGGTTTTCTCGCCAAGGTGGCGCGTCTCGTGCGCCGCCCGGTATCGGCGTGGCCGGATATCGACAGTGGCCCGTCCACCGGCGGCCTGAGCGACAAGCAGGCACTCAAGGAGGCCATCGAACGCAAGAAGCGCAACGATTTCGTGCGCAAGCGCGAGTTCGACATGCTGCGCGCCATCCGCCAGCGCGAGCAGGGCGCGCGCGACCGCGAGGCCAGGCCGTCGTTCTTCCAGAGCAGCCAGCCGGCGCGCGGCGACGGTCGCGAGATGACCAAGCGCAAGATCGACGAGATCGAGGCGCAGATGTCCACCCACTGGTGGCAGCAGAAACCTGGCGACGACCGCGTGCCCGAGCGCCTGCAGGCACCCCGTACGGGCGCCGAGCCGACCGCGCCGGCCCACCTGCAGGCCCAGGCCTACGACACCACCTCCGACTGGAGCGGCACGGTGCAGGGCGCTCAGCTACCCACACAGCCTGCCGCCGAGGACATGTGGCCCGTGGTGTCGCGTCCGGCCCGCAAGCGCCCGGCCTCGACCGAGGGGCCATCCTCGCTGCCTGTCACCTTCGGGGACGACCTCGGTTCGCAGCCCGGTGACACGCTGCCCCGGTCACCGGGCGTCGACACCAGCACGCCGACCGGCTGGGCCGGGCTGGCACAGGAGATCTGCCGCACGGTGCCGGCGCTGGAAGCGGCGGCGGTGCATTTCATCAACCACGATCTGGTCCAGACCGAGCGGCTGCTCAAGGACGCGGTAAGCCAGTCGGCCCAAGGCGAGAACCGCCAGCTGGCGTGTTCGGTGCTGCTGGATTTCTACCGCGTGACCGGCCGCCAGGCCGACTTCGAGGCAGGCCGGACCGCCTGGGGCGGCGAAGGCAGCAACGTGTCGGCCATGGCCTGGCGTCCGCTGACCGAGGCGGCCCCAGCCGAGACGGCGGCTGCGGACGGCTGGCCGGTGGCCTGGGTCTGTCCCGGCCAACTCGACGCCCGTGCGGTGACCTCCCTGCAGGGTTACCTGGCGGCGCCGGCGGCAGCCCACGCCCTTGACTGGTCGGCCCTGGGTGCCACCAACCACGACACCGCCGCCCAGTTGCTGGCAGTGCTGGAACGCCATGCCGAAGGCAGCGGCGTGTTGCATTGGGTGGGCCATCAGCACCTGCGCCGCCGGCTGCAGGCCAGCACACCCTCGGGCCGGCGTGAGAACCACGCCGTCTGGTGGAAGCTGCGGCTGGCCGTGCTGCGCCTGCTGGGCCACCAGGACGAGTTCGACCTGACCGCGCTGGACTACTGCGTGACCTACGGCGTGACGCCGCCCGACTGGAGCCTGACGCGCTGCAGCAGCGAACTGCACGACCGCTGGCCACCCGAGGGCGACTCGGTGTCGCCGCCCCCGGCCCTGCCGCTGGGTGGGCAGCTGCGCGGCGACCCTTCGGCCCTGCTGGCGGCCCTCGAGGCGCAGGCGGGCGGCACCGAGGTGTTGCATATTGACTGCAGCGGCCTGCAGCACGTGGACCTGGTGGCCGCCGGGGCGCTGCTGCAATGGGGCAAGGCGTTGCAGGGGCGCGGCCGCCGCGCCGTGCTCGACCGCCTGCACCGCCTGCTCGCGATCTCGCTGCACGTGGTGGGCGTGGACGAAACCCTGCAGCTGCGGGTCCGGGTGGACTGAGACGGATAATCCCCCTCTGGCGCCGGCCGCAGGCGGGCGCGCGTTTGCAGGAATCTCAAGCATGGAATCGTTTCACGGCACCACCATCGTGTGCGTGCGCCGCGTCACGCCGCAGGGCGTCCAGGTCGCCATCGGCGGCGACGGCCAGGTGACGCTGGGCAACATCGTCGTCAAGGGCTCGGCCCGCAAGGTGCGCAAGCTCTACCGCGACCAGGTGCTCGCGGGCTTTGCGGGGGCCACGGCCGACGCCTTCACCCTCTTCGAGCGCTTCGAGGCCAAGCTGGAAAAGCACCAGGGCCACCTGGTGCGCGCCGCCATCGAGCTCACCCGCGACTGGCGCACCGACCGCGTGCTGCGCCGCCTGGAAGCCATGCTGGCCGTGGCCGACCGGACCGCCAGCCTCATCATCACCGGCAACGGCGACGTGCTGGAACCCGAGCACGGCATCGTCGCCATCGGTTCCGGTGGCGCCTATGCCCAGGCCGCCGCCAAGGCGCTGATCGACCACACCGGACTGGGCGCCGAGCAGGTCGTGCGCGAGGCCCTCAAGGTCGCGGGCGAGCTGTGCATCTACACCAACATGAACCACACGGTGGAGGTG
>CAMLQP010000265.1 GCA_946482115.1 uncultured Comamonadaceae bacterium | reverse complement strand
CACGAAGTACTGGTTGATGGCGGTCAGCTCGTTCTTGAGCTGGGCCTGCAGATGGGCAATGGCTTGTGGGTCGCCTTTCATGGGTCCGTCCTTTCCTTTCTTGTTTGGGACCCGCCATTGTGGTCAGTCCGGACGCCCCTTGCGGACGCAAAATCACAAACACTATACTTAATGCGAATCATTCTCATATAATCGACACTCAACCACCCCTGCCAGCCAGGCATGCGCCGCTTCTGTGGCCTGTGTGCAGCCAGCCCGGGAAGACGTTCTTCTTCTTCAGGTCTGTCCATGCACCCTTGTTCCGCGTTCCGTTCCGCCATACCCCGGCCTCCTGTCACCGCCATGGCCCCTGTGGCGCTGGCGGTGCTGGTGCTCTCTCAGTCTGTCGCCCTGGCCCAGCAGGCCCCGGCCGCCGGGCCCGAGGCTGCCAGCCTGCCCACCGTGGTGGTCACCGGATCTCGCAGCGAGCGCGACCCCGCCGAGGTGCCGGCGGTCATCGACGTGCTGGGTGCCGAGGCGCTGGACCCGGCGGGCGTGCAGGACATCCGGGACCTCGTGCAGACGCTGCCCAATGTGTCGGTGAAGCGGGCGCCCACCCGCTTTGGCGCGGCGGTCGGCTCCACCGGCCGCGACGGCAACGCCGGCTTCAACATTCGCGGGCTGGAAGGCAACCGGGTGCTGCTGACGGTCGACGGCGTGCGCATGCCGAGGGAGCTGACCAGCGGCGTGTTCGGCTCGGCCGCCTTCGGTCGCGACTACTTCGAGCTGGGCCACATCTCGCGCGTGGAGATCCAGCGCGGTGCGAGCTCGGCGCTGTACGGCTCGGACGGCCTGGCCGGTCATGTGGCCATGTTCACCGCCGAGCCGCGCGATCTGGTGAAGCCGGGGCAGACCACGCTCACGCGCCTGAGCCTGCAGGCCGACACCGAGGACGACGGGCGCCGCGCCGGCCTGATGGTGGCGGGCGTGCCCAACGAGCGCCACCAGTACCTGGCCAGCCTGCACGTCGGTGTCGCGGGCGCGCTGGACAACCAGGGCCGCAACACGTCGGCCAGCAGCGCCCGCACCGCCCCCAACCCGCAGGACGACCGCTCGCTGGGCGCGCTGCTCAAGTGGATCGCGACGCCGGGCGGCGGGCAGAAGCACAGCTTCACGGCCGAACACATCGACAAGCGCAGCGAGGTCGAGGCCTACAGCGGCCGGGGCGCGGCCAATGGCTTCCTGACCACCGACCTCGATGGCACCACCGACCTGCGCCGCAGACGCCTGGGCTGGGATGGCCGCTTCCGCACGGACGCCCCCTGGGCCGACGAACTGCGGGCCACCGTGGCGCTGCAGGACGCCGAATCGCGGGAGTTGGCCCTGGAGCAGCGCCGTAGCCTGGCCGGTGGCCCGGTGACCGGCCGCAGCCGCGACGTCACCTACGAAGAGCGCCTGCTGCAGACCACGCTGCAGGCAGAGAAGTCCCTGTCCTCGCCCGCAGGCGGCTGGGCGCAGCGCCTGGTCTATGGCGTGGACTTGGTGCGCAGCGAACTCGACAACCTGGTCACCGGCACCGTGCCGCCGGTCTACGAGCGCTACCCGCTCAAGCGCTTTCCCAAGACCACGGAGAACACCGTGGGCGCCTTCGTGCAGAACGAGTTCCAGACCGAGCGCTGGACGGTGGTGCCCGCGCTGCGCTACGACCATGTGCGCCTGGACGCCGAAGACGACGCCCTCTACCCCAAGCAGCCAGCCGACCTGAGCGCGTCGGCGCTCTCACCCAAGCTGGGCGCGATCTACCGCGCGAACGACCACTGGGCCCTGTTCGGCAACCTGGCCGCTGGCTTCCGCGCGCCCTCGGCGCTGCAGCTCAACAACTACTTCGACAACCCGCTGGGCTACTACCAGAGCATTCCCAACCCCGACCTCAAGCCGGAGAAGAGCCGGACGCTGGAACTGGGCGTGCGCGGCCAGGGCGATGGCGTCCAGTGGGAGGCCAGCGCCTTCACCGGCCGCTACAAGGACTTCATCGAAGAACTGGTGCGTGTGAGCGGCACGGGCGTGCCCGGCGACCCGATCCAGTACCAGGCGGTCAACCGGGGCAAGGTCAGCCTCAGCGGCGTGGAACTCAAGGGGCGCTGGCAGCTGGCGGCAGCGACCGCGCTGCGCCTGGCCCTGGGCCGCACCCAGGGCAAAGACACCAGCACCGGCCGGCCGCTGAACTCGGTCAACCCGGCCGAGCTGCACGCCGCGCTGGAGCAGAAGCTGGGCGCATGGACTGTCGGCCTGGGCCTGACGCACGTGGCCGCCAAGAAGGCCAAGGACGTGGACTTCAGCGCCACCCCGGCGCAGTTCGTGCCCAAGGCGTACACCACACTGGACCTCAAGACCAGCTGGCAGCTGAGCCGGACCACCCGGCTCAGCGCCGCGGTGCGCAACCTGACCGACCGGACGTACTGGCAGTGGACCAACGTGCGTGGCGTGGCCGCCACGTCCCCCGTGCTGGACGCCTTCACCGCTCCCGGCCGCAGCGTCTCGGTGGCGCTGGTGACCGAGTTCTGACCCATCCCCAAGGAGGCCCCATGGACGCCCTGCACCCGCAACCCGCTCCCGACGATTCCGCCGGCGACGAGGAGTACCTGCTGCCCTCGGTCGACGCGCTGATGGCCGGCACCTTCGCCCTGATGACGGGCTACGCCCAGGCCGGCGCCGAGTGCCCGAACCGGGGCCTGATCGTCAGGAAGCTGGTGTCCAACCTCTTCTTCCTGGCCAACCACCCGCAGGTGGCGCCGCCCATGCGCTGCATGCTGGGCAACCTGCGCACGCGCTGGCAGATCCTGCTGGAGGAGGCCGGCGCCCAAGGGCCGCGCGAGCCGGTGCCGACCGCTCTGTGGCACACCGCCCCCGGGGCGCTGCAATGAGTGCGGCGCCCACGACCATCGAGGAGCCCGCGATGAACATCCGCACGACGGCGGACGAACTCCGCCAACGGTTCGCCGAAGCCCGCTCCCGCGGTCTGCGCGCCCGCGAGGCCGCCGAGGCCATCGGCCTGAGCGAGGGTGCCGCGGTCGCGGCTCACGTGGGCGGGCACGACCAGCCGCTGCGCGCCGTGTCCCTGCAGCCCCGCTGGCTGGAGATCCTCCAGTCGCTGCAAGCCTGCGGGCCGCTGATGGCGCTGACCCGCAACGAGAGCACGGTGCACGAGAAGACCGGTGTCTACCAGAACCTCTCGGCCAGTGGCCCGGTGGGCCTGGCGGTGGGCGAGGACATCGACCTGCGGCTGTTCTTCCAGCACTGGCACGCCGGCTTTGTGGTCACCGAGCGGCAGGCGAACGGCAGCGAACAGGCCAGCCTGCAGTTCTTCGATGCGCATGGCACGGCGGTGCACAAGGTCTACCCCCGGGCGCAGACCGTGCAGAGCGTCTGGGAGCAGGTGCAGCAGCGCTGGGCCGATCCGCTGCGCGAGCTGGCCTTCCGGCCGGGGCGTGCGCCGGTCACGCCGCCCGCTGCGGCCGATGTGGCGGCGCGCTGCGCCGACGACTTCGCACAGGCCTGGGCGGCGATGACCGACACGCACCAGTTCTTCGGCCTGCTGCGCCGGTTCGGGCTGGAGCGCCAGCAGGCCTTCGGTCTGGTGGAGGGGCGCTTCACGCAGCGCGTGGACAGCGGGGCTGTGCGCCAGCTGCTGCTGGCCGCATCGCTCGATGGCACGCCCATCATGGTCTTCGTCGGCAGCCCGGGATGCATCCAGATTCACACCGGTCCCGTGCAGCGGGTCGAGCCGATGGAGGTGCATGGCAAGACCTGGCTCAACGTGCTCGACCCCGGCTTCAACCTGCACCTGCGCGAAGACCTGATCGCCAGCGCCTGGATCGTGGAGAAACCCGGCGACAACGGCACCGTGACCTCGCTGGAGGTATTCGATGGCGACGGCGGGCTCATGGCCATGTTCTTCGGCGCGCGCAAACCAGGCCAGCCCGAACGGGCGGACTGGCGCGCCCTGCTCGCGCCGCTGCGCCACACCGGCGAGGTGGCCGCATGAACGCGCCGACCGCACTCAAAGCCATCGAACTCAAGGCCTTCGTGCC
>CAMLQP010000264.1 GCA_946482115.1 uncultured Comamonadaceae bacterium | reverse complement strand
GCGCTGCTCGGCGCGCAGGGCCTGGGCCAGTGCGTACAGGCCGTGCGAGGGCGGGGCGCCGCGCTGCCATTCGCCTGCGTCGGTGGCGTGCACAGAGACGATGCGCGCGTCCTGCCAGGCCAGGCCGACGCGGGCGCAGGCCAGTTGCAGGGTCGACAGGTTGGGCAGGATCTCCAGCGCCTCCAGGCACAGGTGCTGGGCCAGGTAGGGCGCGATGCCGTGGCACAGCGGGTCGCCGGTGGCCAGCACCACGCAGGCCTGGTGGGCCTCGCGCGCGACGCGGACCCAGCCGGGCACGGCCTTCAGCCGGCCTGTCAGGTCGTGGGTGACGGCGCCGGCCTTGAGCGTGTGCCGGAACAGCGCCAGCGTGCGTGCGCCGCCGATCACCACGTCGGCCGCGCGCAGGTGGGCCAGTGCGGTGGCGCCGAGGCTGGCCACGCCGTCGTCGAGCACGCCGATCACGCGGCAGCGGTTGGGATCGTGGGAGGGCAGGTCGTTCATTCGGTGTCGAAGTCGGAGTGGTGGGTGTGGCCGATGCCTGTGCGGCCGGCTGTGGCGGGGCGGGGGCGCGCCTCGGCGGGGGCCGAGCGCACGTCGGCCACCGGCTGACCGCTGAAGTCGCACACCAGCACGCGCAGCGCAAAGGCGTGGCCGTAGCGCTCGGGCGCGGTCAGGGTGTCGATGGCGCGCTGCGCCAGCGCCTGGTGAAAGGCCGGGCCCAGGCCGCGTTCGACCATCAGCTCGGCGCCGAAGCGCGCGGTCTCGGCGGCGGCGATGGCGGCGCAGTCTTCGTCCGTGGCGCCGATCTGTCGGGCGATCTCGGCGACCAGGTCGGTGTCCACCACGTTGCGGTTGGCGTGGGTGATGGTCTCGCCCTGGGCGATCTTGGTCAGCTTGCCCACCATCACGCCCAGCACCACCTCGGGCAGGCCCTGGGCCACCACCTCGTCGAGCGCGTAGCGCAGGAAGTCGCCCATCTGCACGAAGCAGGCGGCGGGCAGGCCGGGCCGCTCCGCGCGCAGCGTCTGCATGGCGAAGGTCTCGGTGCGGCCGCCGGTGGTCAGCGCCACCACGCCGTGGTCCAGCGTGGCCGCCACCTGGATGCCCTGCACCACGCTGGCCCGCCAGGCGGCGGTGGAATAGGGTTTGACGATGCCGGTGGTGCCCAGGATGCTGATGCCGCCCAGGATGCCCAGCCGCGCGTTGGTGGTCTTCTTCGCCATCTCCTGGCCGCCGGGCACGCTCACCGTGACTTCCAGCCCGTGCTGCGCGAGCAGCCGCGGCGCGGCCTCGTGCAGGTTGTCGGCGATGTTCTGGCGCGGCACCGGGTTGATCGCCGGTCCGCCCACCGCCAGCCCCAGGCCGGGCAGCGTCACCGTGCCCACGCCGTCGCCGGCCACGAAGCTGATCTCGCCCGCTTGGCCGGGCAGCAGCCGCAGGTCCACCGTGAGGTGGGCGCCGTCGGTGCAGTCCGGGTCGTCGCCCGCGAACTTCACCACCATGGCGTGGGCGCTGTGCGCATCGCAGCGCCCGTCGTGTACGGCAAAACGCACGCGCTGGCCGTTGGGCAGCAGGCTCTCCATGGCATCGGGCACCGCACCGGTTTCCAGTCCCTGCGCGGCGGCCCGGGCGGCCGCGGCCGCACAGGCGCCGGTGGTGAAGCCGGTGCGGGTGCCGCGCGGGGTGGTGCTGTCCATTCAGGCGCCCTCGGCGCGTTGCTGCGCTTCGGCCAGTGCCAGCAGCGCGTGCAGGGCGGCGACCACCAGGGTGGAGCCGCCCTTGCGGCCGCGGATGACGATCCAGGGCACGTCGGCGATCTGCGCCATCAGGTCTTTCGACTCCGCCGCCGACACGAAGCCCACCGGCATGCCGACCACCAGGGCCGGGCGCACGCCGTCCTCCACGATCAGCCGCACGAGTTCGATCAGCGCGGTGGGCGCGTTGCCGATGCCGACGACGGCGCCCTGCAGCAGGCCCAGGCGGTGTGCCTTGCGCATGGCCTGCACGGCGCGGGTGGTGTTCTGTGCCTGCGCCTGCGCAATCACGTCGGCGTCGCTGATGAACTGGTGCGTGGCCATGCCGAAGTGCGCCAGGCGCGGCCGCGACAGGCCCGAGCAGATCATCTCCACATCGGCCACCACGGGGGTGCCGCCGCGCAGCATCGCGGCCACGCCCGCACGCACCGCGTCGGGGTGGAAGTCGGTCAGGCCGTTGAACTCGAAGTCGGCGTTGGCGTGGATCATGCGGCGCACGATCGGCCACTGGCCTTCGCTGTAGCCGTGCGGGCCGGCCTCGGCGTCGATGATGGCGAAGCTGTCGTGCTCGATGGCCTGGCCGGCGGCGGTGAGCTGCTCGGTGACGGTGTTGACGGTGCTCATGCAGGTTGCACCTGTGCGGTGTGCGGATGCACATGCACGGCGGCGTGCGTGTGCTCGTGCGAATGCCCATGCCCCAGGTCGTGTGCGATCTCGCGGTAGCTGCAGCCGTCGCAGGGCAGCCGGCTGTCGGGTACGCCGGCCAGCAGGTCGTGCACGCGCTGTTCCAGCAGCCCGAAGATTTCCTTCTCGAAGCCGAAGTGCGTGCCGCAGGCAAAACGGATCTGCGGGTACTGCGCGCGCAGGTGGTCCACCTGGCGGTGGATGCGCTGCATCAGCGTGCCGGTGTAGAGGTAGTAGGGCAGCACCACCACCTGCCGCAGACCGATCAGCGCCTGGCGCTGCACCACGCGCTCCAGCCGTGGCCAGGTGATGCCGGTGAAGGCCAGATCCACCAGCTCGTGGTCGCTGTCCTCCTGCAGCCAGCGCGCCATCTTGGCCATGTCACCGTTGGCACCGCGGTCCGACGAGCCCCGGCCCAGCAGCACCACACCGGTGGTGGTGGGGTCGGGCATGTCCAGCTCGGCCATGGCCTGGCGCAGGCGGCGCTGGAGGATGGCGAGGATGGGGTCGCAGGCGCCCAGGTGCGGACCGTAGAGGAATTCCGTGCCGGGTGCGTGCTCGCGGGCGTGCTCGATGGCCTCGGGAATCTCCATCTTGGCGTGGCCGGCGGCGTTCAGGATCAGCGGCAGCACCAGCACGCGGCGCGACGACTGCGCCGCGGCCAGCAGGCCGTCGTGCAGCGAGGGCGCGGCGAATTCGATGAAGCAGACCTCGATGCGCCAGGCCGGTTGGCGGGCGCGCCACTGGTCGACGAAGTCGCGGATTTCCTGGTTGCCGGCGTCCTCGCGCGAGCCGTGGCCCACCAGCAGGATCGTGGTGTCGTTCATGTTGTGGCTTTCCTGAAGCGGTGTGTGAAGCCCGGGTCGTAGAGCCGGGACCTGGTCAGCTCGGGCCAGTGGCGAGCGCCCAGCGTGGGGCTGGCGATCACCATGGCCTGGCTGACGATGCCGGCGTCGCGGCACTGTTGTTTGATGGTGGCCAGCGTGCCGCGCACGATGCGCTGCTCGCCGGGCCAGCTGGCCTTGTGCACCACCAGCACCGGCGCGTCGTCGGGCCAGCCGGCCTGGCGCAGACCGGCCTCCACCTTGTGCAGCAGCGTGATGGACAGGAAGATGCACAAGGTCGTGCGGTGCGCCGCGAGCGCCGCCAGGTCCTCGCCGTCGGGCATGGGCGTGCGGCCCTCCACCCGCGTGAAGATGGTGGTCTGCGTGACCTCGGGCAGGGTGAAGCTTTCGACCGCCGCCGCCGCCGAGGCCATGGCCGAGGACACGCCCGGCACCACCTTCACCGGCACACCGGCCGCATCCAGTGGCTGCACCAGTTCGATCAGCGTGCCGTAGAGGGCCGGGTCGCCGGTCTGCAGGCGCACCACGGTGTCGCAGCGCGCCGCGTTCGCGATCAGCCAGGCCGACATCTGCTCCAGCGTCATGTCCTTGCTGTCAGCGATGAGGCAGCCCGACGGTGCCCAGCGGGTGGCCGCCTCGTTCACCAGCGAACCGGCGAACAGGATGGCCCCCGCACGCGCGATCAGGTCGCGCCCCTTGACCGTGACCAGGTCCGGGTCGCCAGGACCCGCCCCCACAAACCAGACCGTTCCGAGGCCCATGGTGTGCCCCCGGTCAGGCGGGCTGGTGCAGACGGCGCTCCACCACCGCGCTGCCCTGCAGGCCACGCAGCGTCTTG
>CAMLQP010000263.1 GCA_946482115.1 uncultured Comamonadaceae bacterium | reverse complement strand
CCGACCTGTGCGCCGTGGCCCGCCCGCACCTGGCCAACCCGGCCTGGACGCTGACGGAGGCCGCGAAGATCGGCTACACGCCCATCAGCTGGCCCCGGCAGTACCGCTCGGGCAAGGGCCAGATGGAATCCATCTTCGCGCGCGAGAAGGCCATGGCCGCCGCGGGGGCCAAGTGAGCACGGCGCGGCGTCATGCACTGGTGACCGGCGGCGGCCAAGGCATAGGCGCCGCCGTGGCGCGCGCCCTGGTGGCGCACGGCCTGAACGTCACCGTGCTGGGCCGGCGGCTGGAGGTGGTCCAGGCCCTGGCCGATTCCGACCCCGCCCACCTCCATGCGGTGCGCGCCGACGTGGCCGATCCGGCCCAGGTGGCGGCGGCCGTGGCCAGCGCCCAGGCCCGCTTCGGCCCGGTGGATGTTCTGGTCAACAACGCCGGTCAGGCGCAGACCGCGCCCTTCCTCAAGATGGACCTGGCGTTGTGGAACCAGATGCTCGGCGTCAACCTCACCGGCACCCTGGTCTGCACCCAGGCCGTGCTGCCCGGCATGGTTGCGCGCGGCTGGGGCCGTGTGGTCAACGTGGCCAGCACCGCCGGTCAGGTGGGCTACGCCTACGTGTCGGCCTACTGCGCGGCCAAACACGGCGTCATCGGCCTGACCCGGTCGCTGGCGCTGGAGATGGCCAGAAAAGGCGTCACCGTCAACGCCGTCTGCCCCGGCTACACCGAAACCGACATCGTGCGCGAGAGCATCGAACGGGTGGTCGCCAAGACCGGCCGCAGCGCCGAAGAAGCGCGCGCCGAATTCGTCAAGTCCAACCCGCAGGGCCGTCTGGTCCAGCCCGAACAGGTGGCCGATGCGGTGGTGTGGCTGTGCGGCGACGGCGCGTCCGCCGTGACCGGCCAATCGATCTCGGTGGCCGGCGGCGAAGTCATGTGAACAGGAACAAGGAAGACAAGATGAACAAGCCCCTCGATCCCGCTCTGCAAGCCGGTAACCACAAGCCCCTGGCCGGCTACCAGGCCCGGCACTTTCTCTGGTCCGTGCAAGACGGCGTCGGCACCATCACCCTCAACCGCCCCGAGCGCAAGAACCCGCTGACCTTCGACAGCTACGCCGAGCTGCGCGACCTGTTCCACAACCTCAAATGGGCCAGCGACGTCAAGACCGTGGTGGTCACCGGCGCCGGCGGCAACTTCTGCTCGGGCGGCGACGTGCACGAAATCATCGGCCCGCTGATCGACCTGAAGGCCCCCGAGCTGCTGATGTTCACCCGCATGACGGGCGAGCTGGTCAAGATGATGCGCGTCTGCCCCCAGCCCATCATCGCTGCCATCGACGGCGTCTGCGCCGGTGCCGGCGCCATCATCGCCATGGCCTCCGACCTGCGCCTGGGCACGGCCCGCAGCAAGACCGCCTTCCTGTTCAACCGCGTCGGCCTGGCTGGCTGCGACATGGGCGCCTGCGCCATGCTGCCGCGCATCATCGGCCAGGGCCGCGCCAGCGAGCTGCTCTATACCGGCCGCAGCCTGGGCGGCGAGGAGGGCGAGCGCTGGGGCTTCTTCAACCGCCTGGTCGAGCCCGAGGCCCTGCTGGCCGAGGCGGTCAAGCTCGCCGCCGACCTGACCGCCGGTCCGAGTTTCGCCAACGGCATCACCAAGACCATGCTGCACCAGGAATGGGCCATGACCATCGAGCAGGCCATCGAGGCCGAGGCCCAGGCCCAGGCCATCTGCATGCTGACCGAGGACTACGGACGCGCCTACCACGCCTTCGTGGCCAAGCAGAAACCCGTGTTCAAAGGCAACTGACATGAAGCACCCCCACACTCATCACGTCGTGTGTTCGCCGCCTCCCGAGGGGGCACATGCCTGCCTTGGGGCGGCCCGCCGGGAGGCATGACATGGCCGATACCACCTACCTCGACTGGCCCTTCTTCGAACCCCGCCACGCCGAGCTGGCGCGCTCGCTGGAAGCCTGGGCGGCGGAGCACATCCCGCACGACCACGGCCCGGACGTGGACGCCGAGTGCAAGGCCCTGGTCAGGGCGCTGGGCGCCGCCGGCTGGCTGCGCCACGCGGTCGGCGAATCGGCCCAGGCCATGGACGCGCGCGCCATCTGCCTGATCCGCGAGACCCTGGCGCGTCATTCGGGTCTGGCCGACTTCGCCTTCGCCATGCAGGGCCTGGGCAGCGGCGCCATCAGCCTGCACGGCACGCCGGCCCAGCGCGAGCGCTACCTCACGCGCGTGGCGCGCGGCGAGGCCATCGCGGCCTTCGCCCTTTCGGAGCCAGACGCCGGCTCCGACGTCGCGGCCATGCGTTGCGCGGCTCGCCAGGACGGTGACCACTACGTGCTCGACGGCGAGAAGACCTGGATCTCCAACGGCGGCATCGCCGATTTCTACGTGGTGTTCGCGCGCACCGGCGAAGCCCCCGGCGCGCGCGGCATCAGCGCCTTCATCGTCGACGCCGACACGCCTGGCTTCGAGATCGCAGAGCGTATCGACGTCATCGCACCGCACCCGCTGGCGCGGCTGCGTTTCACCCACTGCCGCGTGCCGGCCACGCAGCGCGTGGGCGGGGCAGGCGAGGGCTTCAAGGTCGCGATGCGCACGCTGGACGTGTTCCGCACCTCGGTGGCCGCCGCGTCGCTGGGCTTCGCCCGCCGCGCGCTGGACGAGGCCCTGCATCGGGCAACCACCCGCCGCATGTTCCAGGGCGTGCTGGCCGATTTCCAGCTCACCCAGGCCAAGCTGGCCCAGATGGCCACCGCCATCGACAGCGCCGCGCTGCTGACCTACCGCGCAGCCTGGCGCCGCGACAGCGGACACAACGTCACCAAGGAAGCCGCCATGGCCAAGATGACCGCCACCGAGAACGCCCAGCAGGTCATCGACGCGGCGGTCCAGATGTTCGGCGGCCTGGGTGTGGTGAGCGAACAGCCGGTCGAGCGCCTCTACCGCGAGATCCGCGCCCTGCGCATCTACGAGGGTGCCACCGAAGTGCAGCAGCTCATCATCGCGCGAGAGCTGCTCAAGCCAGCCACCACCGCCTGAAACCCACGGGGAACCGCCATGCACACCGCGCACGTCGATACCTTCGCCCGCGACAACCTGCCCCCGCCCGAACTGCAGCCGGTCTACCACTTCGATCTGCCCGAGCTGCAGTTTCCCGAACGCCTGAACTGCGCCACCGAGCTGCTGGACCGCCACGTCGCCGAGGGGCGGGGTGGCCGCGCCTGCATCCGCGCGCCCGGGCTGAGCTGGAGCTATGCCGACCTGCAGGACAAGGCCAACCGCATCGCCAACGTGCTGGTGAACCAGATGGGCCTGGTGCCGGGCAACCGCGTGCTGCTGCGCGCGCCCAACAACCCCATGCTGGCGGCCTGCTGGTTCGCCGTCATCAAGGCCGGCGGCATCGCCGTGGCCACCATGCCGCTGCTGCGGGCCAAGGAGCTCAAGGCCATCATCGAGATCGGCCAGGTCACGCACGCCCTATGCGACGCCGCGCTGGCCGACGAGCTGCGCCAGGCCGCCACCGAGGTGCCGCTGCTGCGCCAGATCCGCCTCTTCAACGGCGGCGGAGCCGACGGCCTGGAGGCCGCGATGGAGCAGGCCTCGCCGCGTTTCGAGAACGTGGACACCGGGCGCGACGACACCTGCCTGCTGGGTTTCACCTCGGGTACCACGGGCGTGCCCAAGGCCACCATGCACTTCCACCGCGACGTGATGGCCATCTGCCGCTGCTGGCCGCGCCACATGCTCAGGGCCACCGCCGACGACGTCTTCATCGGCAGCCCGCCGCTGGCCTTCACCTTCGGGCTGGGCGGTCTGCTGCTGTTTCCGCTGGATGTGGGCGCCTGCGCCGTGCTGCTGGAAAAAGCCAGCCCGCCGCAGCTGCTCGAAGGCGTCCGGACCTTTGGCGCCACGGTGATGTTCACCGCGCCCACGTCCTACCGCGTGCTGGCGGCCGATGGCGCCGAGCTGCGCGGCACGCCGCTGCGCAAGTGCGTCTCGGCTGGCGAGGCCCTGCCGGCCGCCACGCGTGCGCTCTGGAAAGAGGCCACCGGCATCGAGCTGATCGACGGCATCGGCGCGACCGAGATGCTGCACATCTTCATCTCGCACGACGAGA
>CAMLQP010000262.1 GCA_946482115.1 uncultured Comamonadaceae bacterium | reverse complement strand
TCATGGAGCCTTCGAACAGCGGGCGCAGCGTGGCGCGCATCTCGGCCGGGGCCATCCAGTTGTTGGTCGGGCCGGCGTCCTCTTTCTTCTCGGAACAGATGAAGGTGCGGTCTTCCACCCGCGCCACGTCGGAGGGGTCGGACCAGGCCAGGTAGCTGCCCGGACGCTTGGCCGGGTTCAGGCGCTTGAGGGTGCCGGCGGCCACCATCTGCTCGCACAGCGCGTCGTATTCGGCCTGGCTGCCGTCGCACCAGTGGATGCGCTCGGGCTGGCACAGGGCGGCCACTTCGGCCACCCAGGCGATCAGGCGGGCGTTCTTGACGAAGGCAGGCGCCTGGATGTCCAGGCCTTGCATCACGGGAGAGTTCATGGGGGGCAGCTCCAAGGTTCAAAAAGCGGAATGTTGAAAAACGTCGCTGGAGAACCGGAACTGGCCGCACGGGCGCGGGTGGTTTGAGACGTCTTTCAAGATCCCCTTCTCTGTCGAGGGACTGCGTCTCGGTCGGCGCCCGGGGCTGCACACGGGTGACGGTGCAGCGCGAAAAACCAAAACCCGGGCGGATGTCCCCGGGTTTTGGGCCGCGTGTCGGCCAAGGTTTCGCTATTTTATGAAACCGTCTTGACGGTTACCGTGGAGTTACATGCAAAACCTGCATGACCTTATGCCCATTCTGCGGGGGCCGCCCAGAAAAATGCCGGCCACCCTGACGGGCGCCGGCATGCGGACCACGGGAAAAACCGGGGTATCAGGCCAGGAAGACGGCGATGAACGCCAGCAGGAACATCAGCACGCCGCCAGCCACGGGCAGGACAAGGGGCATCAGGGGCACGATGGCCTCGACGGTGTCCTGGGTTTCTTCGTGGTGCTCGTTGACGGGGCTGGACATGTTCTTTCCTCGGGCAGGTTCGGGGCAAAACCGGGATTCTACTTAAAGCAGGGCATAGGTGGTACTGGCGCGGCAAACGGTCTTGCCATCCGAGGCGCCCCGGATGTCGATCTCGCCGAAGGCCAGGCTCTTGCCGGCGCGCAGCACGCGGGCCTCGACCAGGGCGTCCTGGCCCGACAGCGGCTTGAGGAAGCTGCTGTTGAGCTGCACCGTGGTCATGGGCCGGAACTCGCCAAACTGCGCCATCAGGGCCAGCACCATGGCGGTGTCGGCCGCCGACATCATGGCCTGGCCGCACAGCACGCCGCCGCTGCGCGACAGCGCCTCGCTGTGCGGCAGCCGCAGCGTGGCCACGCCGGGTCCGAAGGACTCGACCCGCAGGCCCAGCGCCTGCACCCAGGGGGCGAAAAGGTCGGCCAGGGCCTGCTGCAGCTGTTCGGCGGTCACGGTGTCTCCGTCATTTGTTGTTGCCATAGAAACGCGAGAGCCAGTGTGCCATCAGCTTGCCGGCGGCGTCGCGCCCGCCCAGGCCGAAGGCCAGCGCCACGGCCACCGCGATGGCGCCCAGCGTGAGGCCGAAGGCCAGGTTGACGATGTCGTCGGCGATGCCCATGGCGCGCAGGCCCATGGCCACCACCAGCGCCAGGATGGCGAAGCGGCCGATGCGCGCCAGCCCCTTGGTGGCGGGTCCGCTGGCGCGGTCGATGGCGTCGTAGGCCAGGTTGGCGAGCCAGAAGCCGACCACCAGGATCAGCGAGCCCAGCAGCACGTCGCCACCGAAGCGGATGAAGGTGGCCACGATCTCGCTGACCTGACCGAAGCCGAGCTGGCTGGCCGCCTCGACCGAGGCGAACAGCATGGCGAAGAACAGCGCCACGCGGCCCACGAAGACCGACGCCGGCGTCTTCTCGAATGCATGGGCCAGGCCCACGCGCGCGGGCAGCTGGTCAAAGCCCAGCGTGCCCAGCAGGCTGGCCAGCAGGCCGGTGGCGAACGAGGCCACCAGCCAGGTGACCAGCAGGATGAGCGCGGCGGCGACCAGATGCGGCACGGCGGCCATCATCATGCCCAGCATGTCGGTGGCGGGCCTGGAGATGGCCTCGACCTTGAGCGCGTCGAGCGCGGCGATCAGCGAGGGCAGGAACACCGCGATGAACACCAGCATGCCGGCCACGCCGGACAGCCGCACCGACGGGCCCAGGCCGGCGCGCTGGCCCAGCGAGTCGCTGCCGGCCGTGCGCAGCAGGTTGGTGGTCAGGTTGCGCAGCACGGTGGCCACGATCCAGCCCACGCCGCCGATGATGAAGGCCGCCACCGCGTTGGGCACCAGATCCAGCGTCTTGGCGACCATGGCGCGCAGCGGGTCGAGCAGGCCCTCCATCTGCAGCGCGCCCAGGATGGCGGGCACGAACAGCAGGATCACGAGCCAGAACAGCGCGTGGCCCAGGCCGTCGCTGATGGGCGCCATGTCGGCATGCTCGGAGAGCTTTTCATCGAGCGAGGTCCGGGACAGCGCCTTGCTGACCACCAGCCGCACGATGCTGGCCAGCAGCCAGGCCGCGAGCGCCAGCACCAGGCCCGCGAGCAGCCGGGGCGCGTAGCCGAACAGCTGCGTCAGCAGCGCGGCGAACGGCCCCGAGACCAGCGCGAGATCCAGCGAGTTGAACACCGCCGCCAGCGTGAACAGCAGCACCACCCAGAACAGCGCCACGCCGACGCCGCGCTCGATGTCGATCTTCTGGCCCGTGAGCTGGGCAAACCGCTGGTTGACGCCGAGCAGCCCCAGGCCCTTGCGCGCACCGGCGCGCACCGCAACGGCCACCAGCCAGCCCAGCACCAGGATGGCCAGCGCGCCGAGCAGATGGGGCAGCTGCCCCCCGAAAGCGGCCTGCACAGAGGCCCACAAGGTGTCGAGTTCGAGGTTCATGGGGTTCTCCTTCCTGTTGCCTGGTGTTGTGCCAGGTACATCATGCAAACCCCACCCCGATGCGTCAACCCGACAATGTCAAAGCTCGCGCGCCTTGAAGGTGTCGCAGGCCGCCACGTTGCCGCTCTGAAGGCCGGTGTTGAACCAGCGCTGGCGCTGCGCGCTGGTGCCGTGGGTGAAGCTGTCGGGAACCACCTGGCCCTGGGCCTTGCGCTGCAGCGCGTCGTCGCCGATGGCGGCGGCGGCGTTGAGCGCCTCCTCCACGTCGCCGGGCTCGATGATGGCGCCGCTCCTGTGGTTGTGGTGGGCCCAGATGCCGGCGAAGCAGTCGGCCTGGAGTTCCAGCCGTACGCTCAGGGCGTTGTACTCGCGCGGACTCACGCGGCGGCGCATCTGCTCCATCTGGCCGGTGATGCCCATGAGGTTCTGCACGTGGTGCCCCACCTCGTGCGCGATCACGTAGGCCTGCGCGAAGTCGCCCGGCGCGCCGAGCTGGCGGCGCAGCGTATCGTAGAACGAGAGATCGATGTAGACCTTCTGGTCGCCCGGGCAGTAGAACGGTCCCATGGCCGCGTCGCCGGTGCCGCAGGCGGTGGGCGTGCTGCCGCGAAACAGTACCAGGCGCGGCTTCTGGTACTGCGCGCCGCTGGCGCGGAAGATGCCGTCCCACGCGTCCTCGGTGCCGCCCAGCACCGCCGCGACGAAGCGGCCCATCTCGTCGTTGGGCGCCGGGCCGGGCGCAGTCTCGGCCGGCGCGCTGACGGACAGGTCGCCGCCGCCGCCCAGGACACCCAGCAGCGTCATCGGGTTGATGCCGAACAGCCAGCCGACCAGCAGCGCCACGACCACGGTCCCCAGCCCCAGGCCGCGACCGCCGCCCAGGCTGGGGCGCAGGCCGCCCCGGCCGCCCGCGCGCCGGTCTTCGATCTGATCGGACTGGCGGTTGTTTTCCCACTTCATGTTCCCCTCCCTTTCGATGTCACCTCAGGTCTCAGAGCAGGCCGGCCTCCAGCCCCGCGCCGCGCAGGTGGGCCAGCACCTGGTCGATGTGCTCGCGCCCGCGGGTCTGCAGCACCAGCTCCACCTCCACATTCTGCGCCGCCAGCATGGTGAAGGCGCGCTGGTGGTGCACCTCGTCGATGTTGGCGCCCGCTTCGGCCACCAGCGCCGTGATGCGCGCCAGCGTGCCCGGCACGTCGCGCGCGCCCACGCGGATGCGCGCCAGCCGCCCGGCGCGCACCATGCCGCGTTCGATGATGGCGGCCAGCAGCAGCGGGTCGATGTTGCCCCCGCACAGCACCAGCCCCACCTTCTTGCCCCTGAAG
>CAMLQP010000261.1 GCA_946482115.1 uncultured Comamonadaceae bacterium | reverse complement strand
CCAGTCGTTGGCGCTGCGCCAGCTGGCCTGGCTCCAGCCCAGCAGCGGCTCGATCTGCGGGCCGATGTAGGCGAACGCCATGCTCGACCAGTCGATCTTCCAGGGAATGGCTTTTGTCGATTCGAGAAGGGTCTTGTAGACCGCGTTGTCGCTGCTGAGGTCGCTGACGTCGGACATGGGTGGCAAGTTCTGGCGGGTGTCGGCCTGTGGTGACGGTTCGGCAGATCATCACACAAACGGCTGCGGCCTCGGCCGGCGCTGCTTGCCGCCCGGACGGAACAGGCCGCCAGCCGGCTCAGCGCGCCAGCGTGTGCAGCGGTATGTCCCGTTCCACCGCCAGCCGGTCGAGCTGGGCACGGGTCTGGGTGGCCAGGAAGGCCGCGATGGCCTGGTGGGTGGCGGGGGCGAACATGGCCTTGAGGTCCGGCGCCCTGACGCCGGCGGCATCGCACAGCGCGGCGGCGAAGTGGGGCTCCAGCGCGGCCACGGCCACGCGGCCGTCCTTGCAGGGGTAGACCTTGTAGCCGGCGTGGGCGCCCCCCACCGCCCCCTGGGGCAGCGTCATGCCCCAGCTGCGCGGCAGGGCCAGCCAGGCGGCGGCGTCACTGAGCGCCACCTCGAAATCCACGCCCTTGCCTTTGGCCGCGCGCAACAGCGTGGCCTGCAGCACGGCCTCGCTGGCCATCAGCGCGCCGCCCATGTCGGCAAACAGGGTGGGGGGCAGGTCCAGCCCGGTCACCAGGCCGTTGTCGGCCAGGTAGGTGAGGTCATGGCCCGGCTCCTCGGCACGCGGGCCGGGCGCGCCGACGATGGCCACCCGGCTGAGCTGCGGGTACGACTGGTGCAGGGTTTTCCAGCCCAGACCGAGCTTGGCGAGGGCCGAGGGGCGGAACGAGGTCAGCAGCACGTCGGTGCGGGCCAGCTGCTGGTGCAGCTTCTTCTGGCCGGCTTCGGTCTTGAGGTCGGCGGTGACCACCTTCACGCCGTCGTGCAGCGTGGCGTAGGCCTGCGGGTTGTAGTGCCCCATAGGGTCGCCCGCCGGCCCTTCCACCTTGGTGCAGGTGGCGCCCATGCGGCGCAGGCGCATCAGCGCGGCGGGGCCGGGCAGGTTGAGGGCGAGGCTGAGGACGCGCTGGCCGCGCAGGGGTTTGGGTGGGGTGGTCATGCGGTGCAATCTACCGCATGGCCTCCCGGCTGGGGTTTCTCGTGGGTGACAGCTTCGCTCGGGAGGGTTTTGCGGATCGGGGTGACGGGGCGCCCTGTTTCGCGGCTGTCCCCCGGCCTTCGGCCTCCTCCTTTATGCCGCTGCACAGGGCACCCCGTCACCCCGATCTGAGGCGGTGTCGGCACGCTACCGTCGGCACACCCGCACGCAGGTTGCCCTCGGGCGTGGGGCGGCTGGCGCAGCGACATGAAGGAGGAGCCGGCGAAGCCGGCGGGGGACAGTCGCGGAGCCAGCCGCCCCATGGCCGAGGGCGCGAGGTGACCGAAAAAACCTCACTCCCCGAAGTTCAGCGGCAGCCCCACGTAGTTTTCGGACAGCGAGCGCGACAGCGCCTCGGAGTGGACCAGGTATTCCAGCTCGGCTTCCTGCACCTTCTGGCCGAAGCCGGCGGTGTCCGGGAAGCGGTGCATCAGCGTGGTCAGCCACCACGAGAAACGCTCGGCGCGCCAGATGCGGCGCAGCGCGCGCTCGGAGTAGCTGTCGATGCCCGCGCTGGACTTTTCCTGGTAGTACTCGATCAGCCCGCCCGAAAGGTATTTCACGTCGCTGGCCGCGAGGTTCAGGCCCTTGGCGCCGGTGGGCGGCACGATGTGTGCCGCATCGCCGGCCAGGAACAGGCGCCCGAAGCGCATCGGCTCGGCCACGAAGCTGCGCAGCGGCGCGATGCTTTTCTCGATGCTGGGGCCGGTGACGATGCGCGAGGCCATGTCCGGGTCCAGCCGGCGCTTGAGCTCGTCCCAGAAACGCTCGTCGCTCCAGTCCTCCACCTTGTCGTCCAGCGGGCACTGCACGTAGTAGCGGCTGCGCGTCATGGAGCGCATGGAGCACAGCGCGAAGCCGCGCTCGCTGTTGGCGTAGACGATGGCGTGGGGCGAGACCGGCGGCACGTCGGCCAGCACGCCCAGCCAGCCGAAGGGGTAGACCTTCTCGTACTCGGTGATGGCGCTGCGCGGCACGCTGGCGCGGCAGACGCCATGAAAGCCGTCGCAGCCGGCGATGAAGTCGCACTCGACCTCGTGCGTCTGGCCGTCCTTCTCGTAGCGCACGCGCGGGCGCTCGGTATCGAAGTCGTGCACGCTGACGTTGGCGGCCTCGTAGACCGTGGTCTGGCCCGAGTCGCGGCGTGCATCCATCAGGTCGTGCGTCACCTCGGTCTGGCCGTAGGCCGTCACCACCTTGCCGCCGGTCAGGCCGGTGACGTCGATGGGGTGGCGCGTGCCGTCGAACACCAGCTCGATGCTGTGGTGCACGATGCCCTCGCGGGCGATGCGCTGGCCCACCCCAGCCTCGTGCAGCAGGTCCACCATCACCTGCTCCAGGATGCCGGCGCGGATGCGGCCCAGCACATAGTCCGGGCTCTGGCGCTCGATGATGACGTTGGCTATGCCGGCCTTGTGCAGCAGCTGGCCGAGCAGCAGGCCCGATGGGCCGGCACCGATGATGGCGACTTGGGTACGCATGGCTGTCTCCGTGGGGAATCTGGGTCAACGGGCGCAGCTTAGGCGCGTGGCCGCCCGGCGCCCAGCGCCTCGCGGCGGAATCGCGCGCACGCCGCAATGGTTGTGCGATGATCGCGCAATGGATATCGCCAAGGCAGACTTCATCGAGGGCATGGCCAAGGGCATGGCGGTGCTGGAAAGCTTCGACACCGAGCGCCAGCGCCTCAATGCCACGCTGGCCGCGCAGCGCGCCGGACTCACGCGCGCGGCGGCCCGCCGCCACCTGCTCACGCTGGCCCACCTGGGCTACCTGGAGACCGACGGCAGCTACTTCTGGCTGGCGCCCAAGGTGCTGCGCTTTTCGGGCAGCTACCTGGCGTCGGCGCGGCTGCCGCGCGTGCTGCAGCCCACGCTCAACCGGCTGGCGGCGCAGGCCCACGGTTCGTTTTCGGCCGTGGTGCTGGACGGCGGCGAGGGCGTGATCGTGGCGCGCAGCGTGGCGCTGCAGGAGGCTGACGACGCGGCCTCGCTGGGCACGCCGTGGCGCGCCACCCAGGCGCCGCGCGTGCTGGCCTACGGCCTGCACCTGGGCGCGCGGCTGCCGGCGCATGCCACCTCCACCGGCCGGGTGCTGCTGGCCGCGCTGGACCGACCGGCCTTTGCCGCCTGGATGAAGCAGCACCCGCTGCACCGCGTGACGCCGCTCACGCTGACCGACCCCAAGGCCTTCCGCGCGCTGATCGCGCAGGTGCGGGCCCAGGACTACTGTCTGGCCAGCGAGGAGCACGAACTGGGCGTGCATGCACTGGCCGTGCCGCTGCGCGACCTGCAGGGCCGCACCGTGGCCGCCATCAACGTGGTCAGCACGCGCCAGCGCCTGCAGCCCGACGCGGTGGCGCAGTACTGGCTGCCGCTGCTGCATGAAGCGGTGCGCGAGCTGCGCCCGTTGCTGTAGCGGATTTCACACTTTTCCTCCGGCGGCTACGGTACGCTTGCACCCCAGACCGTGGAGGTGTGCATGGGCAGGCGAGTGGACAAGTTGAGGGTGCTGCTGCTGGCGCTGGCGTGGGGTGCGCTGGCCGTGCCGGCGGGAGCCGCCTTGCAGGTGGCCAGCGTATCGCCGCAGGGCGAGGTGGCGCAGGTGCGCCAGGTGGTGGTGCGCTTCCAGGGCGCGGCCACGGCGCTGGGCGACGCCCGCGCCCCGGCGCCGCTGTCGCTGAGCTGCAGCGACCCGGCCGCGAGCCAGGGCACAGGCCGCTGGCTCAACGAGCGCGAGTGGGTGTACGACTTCGCGCGCGACCTGCCGCCCGGCGTGCGCTGCGAGCTGCGGCCCAATGCCGCGTTTCAGGCGCCGCAAGGCAACACGCTGGACGCCACCGCGCGCTGGCGCTTTGCCACCGGCGGGCCGTTCGTGCGTGGCACGCGGCCCTACCAGGGCGCCGAGGTGGAGGAGGAGCAGGCCTTCGTGCTGCTGCTCAACGGCCC
>CAMLQP010000260.1 GCA_946482115.1 uncultured Comamonadaceae bacterium | reverse complement strand
CGCCCGCCGCCCAGCGCCGTCACGTGCGTGCCACCGATGGAGCTGCTGTAGGCCAGTCCGGTGCAGTGCGTGTGCAGCGCCTGGCGGAAGGCCGCGTTGCCCGCGAAGTCGATGTAGACCGACGGAACATCGGGTGCGAGTTCGTTCAGCTGGTCGTAGGTCAGCACGCGGTGGTAGCAGCCCAGGCTTTCGCAGAACGCGGCGTTGCGCGTCGAGGTCAGGCCCACCACTTCGGTACCGCCCCGGCGCTTCATCTGGAACGCCGTGCCGAAGGCGGTCTTGCTGGAGGCGCTGGAGAGCAGCATCACCGGCGTGCGGCTTTCGCCGGCCGGCACGAAGTGGCCGTTGTCGGCCAGGAAGTCGTCGATCAGCCAGGACGTGGTGAACAGCGGCCGCAGCAGCGACTGCAGGTCTTCGGAGTCGGCCGTGTAGAACGGGTCCGCGCCGCAGCGGTTGTACTGGTTGTAGACCGCGTGCAGGCCCGCGCGGTGCGGCGCGCCATCGGTGACCGACAGCGGCGTGACCCGCCCCGGCGTGAGCACCGCGCCGGATGCCATGGGGAAATAGCCGTACAGCCGCTCGCCCACGGCCACGTCCGCATGGCGCGACTCCGCCACCGTGCCGAAACCCCACACCGGAATGGTGCCCCAGGCCGGATCGTCGGCGCCATCAGCCCCCACCACCGGAAAGAACTTCCAGTAGTCCATCATGTCGCCGAAGGCGGCGTAGGTGATGTTGTTGGCGGTCAGCGCGAAGCGGTCAACCGCCACCCGCACCTGCCCATCGGCCAGGGGTGGCGTGGGCAAGGTGCGGATCTCGGAGGCGGGGAGCTGGCCCTTGCGGACCACCAAGAGTGAAGTGTTCATGGACACACGATAAGGGAGCCCGGAGCTTGCGTCACCCCGGGAAACCAGAACACCCGCCAGCCTACGGCTCCACCGCCTCCGGCCCCGCCGGGTAGGCCTCTTCCACCTTCACCGGCTTGACCCGCACCGCCCACACCACGCCCGCCACTAGCAGCCCGATGCCGGCCAGGGTGAGCGATCCGGGGATTTCACCGCGCAGGATGAAGGCATAGGCCAGGGCCGCCAGGGTTTCGAAGACGATGAGCTGGCCCGCCAGGGCGGTGGGCAGGCGCTGGCTGGCCTCGTTCCAGCACAGAGTGCCCAGCCAGGAGGCCAGCAGACCGATGCTGACCATGAGAAAGATGAAGAATTCGGGCCGGGAACCGAAGGGCATGGGGAATGGGTTGCCGCTGGCGGCCATGAAGACCCAGGTGACGGCGTAGCCTGCGGTGGCCAGCGGCAGGGTCATCACGCCCTGGGCGGTGGCCCAGGTGCTGGGGCTGCGGCCAGGGTGGTTGCGCAGCCAGTCGGCGTTGCGCAGGGGGTACCAGGTCCAGCAGACCACGGCCCCCACCGCCAGCAGCGCGCCCACGGCGTAGCGGCCGAGGTCGGCGTCGGCGTCCTGCCGCAGCACCGCGAGCTCGGCCTGGTTGACGCAGGCGATGCCGGCGGCGATGAGCAGCAGCGAGGGCGCCAGCCGCCGCCAGGGCAGGCGGCCGTCGCGCGCGGCGTTGCGCAGGTTGGCGCTGACGGCGATGACCACGGGCAGCGTGCCGATGATCATGGTGGGCAGCGGGCCGCCGGCGCGCTGGATGGCGCTGGACAGGAAGCCGTAGTAGATGAGGTTGCCGACGGCGGCGAGCTTGAGCGCCTCGACCCAGTCGGCGCGGGTGAGTTCGCGCAGGCGGGCGCGGTCCAGCCAGGCCAGCGGCAGCGCGATCAGGCCGAAGGCGAGGTAGCGGCCCACGGTCTGCAGCACCGCCGGGTACTCGGGCAGCAGCAGGGGGCCGATGAACACCACGCCCCACATGAGGCCGGCGGCGAGCGCAAAAGAAGTTCCTGTCCACATGGCGGCGCGACTGTACACGCCCGCGCAGCGGCGGTCTTGTACCGGATTGCTATGCCGCCGCCAGCGCCACCTGGCGCTGGTAGCGCGCGGGCGTGGTGCCGTAGCGGCGCGCGAAGGCGCGGGTGAGGTGGGACTGGTCGGTCAGGCCCACGGCGGCGGCCACCTGGGCGGCGGGTTCGCCGCGCGCCAGCTGCCGCTTGGCCTCGGCCAGGCGCAGCGCCATCAGCATCTGCTGCGGCGTGGCGCCGTGGCGGTCGCGGAAGCTGCGCAGGAAATGAAAGGGGCTCAGGCCGGCGACGGCGGCCAGCTCGTCCAGGGTGAGGCGCCGGTGCAGGTGCGCGTGCAGGTAGTCGATGACGGCGCCGAACGCGGGCGCGGCGCCGCTTTCGGGCCGGCCGTGCTGGCGCGCGTGCGGGCGGAAGGCGTCCAGCAGCTCGGCCAACAGGCTGTCGAAGGCCAGCGGTTCGGCCGAACCGGCCCACAGGCTGCGCAGCAGGGCGCTCACGCGCGCGGCACGCGCCGGGTCGTGCCGGGTCGCCACGTCGAAGTGCCAGCCGCTGGCGCCCGTGACCTCGGCCACCACGGCGGGCGCCACGTAGACCATGCGGTAGCGCCAGCCTTCAGGGGTGGCGGACCGGCCGGTGTGCAGCACGTCGTCGTTCATGTGGACCAGCGAGCCGGCGGCAGCCAGGTGCTCGCCGCCCGCGTAGCGGTAGCGCTCCACGCCCGCCTCGATCGCGCCGAGCCCGAAGGCGTCGTGGGCGTGCGGCTCGAAGGCGTGGCTCACGATGTGGGCGCGGTACAGCTCCACGCCCTCGCGGTGCGCGGGCCGGCGGAATTCGGCGGCGTCGGCCGGGTGATCGAACAGGTCGGGCACGGCTTCCATGGCGGGTGGCCCAGCTTCAGGCACGCAGGAAGAACAGGGCGCTCATGACCAGCCCCACCAACACCACGAAGACGCGCACGCCGGCGGCCGGCAGCCGCTTGGACAGTTGCGCGCCCGCGTAGCCGCCAACGGTGGCGGCCGCCATCATCAGCACGGCCTGCGGCCAGGCGATGGCGCCGGCCAGCGCGAAGGCAGCGACCGACAGCCACGACAGCACCAGCGAGTTGAGGTTCTTGAGCGCGTTGACCACCGCCAGCCGCGATTCGCCAGCCACGGTGTAGAGCGCCATGAGCAGGATGCCCAGGCCGCCGTTGAAGTAGCCGCCATACACCGCCACCGCCGCCAGCCCGGGCAGGCGCCAGGCCGCATGGCCCTGGCCGCCGCCCGCGCGCCGCGCCAGCCACGGCCCGGCCGCGAACAGCGCGGTGGCGAACAGCAGCAGCCACGGCACCAGCGCGCTGAACAGCCGGCCGGGCGTGACCAGCAGCAGCAGCGCGCCGACAATGCCGCCGGCCCCGGCGATCAGCGTCTCGCGCCACAGCAGCGCGCGCGGCAGGCCGCGCAGCTCGGCCTTGAATCCCAGCGTGCTGCCCAGGTAGCCAGGGCTGACCGCGACCGCGCTGGTGGCGTTGGCCACGATGGGCGGCACGCCGGTGAACACCAGCGCGGGGAAGGTGAGGAAGCTGCCGCCGCCGGCGACGGCGTTCAAGGCGCCGGCCGCGAACGCGGCGACGGCCAGCAGCGGCGCGTGTGCCAGATCGAAACTCACGCCCCGCCCTGCGGTGTTTCCAGCAGTCGCACCAGCGCGAACAGCGTGCGGTTGACCGGCGTGGCGATGCCGAGCGCCTCGCCCCGGCGCATGACATGACCGTTCAGGTGGGCGATCTCGGAGCGGCGACCACGCGCGAGGTCCTGCGCGGTGGACGACGTCTGCGCGGGCATGGTGCGCGCGATGCGCAGCACGTCGTCCCAGATGGATGCGGGCAGCGGCACGCCGTCGGCCCGGGCCACCGCCAGGCATTCGTCCACGGCATCGCGCATCACCGCCAGCACGCCTTCGCCCTGCACCAGCGGGCCGTAGGGCATCTGCGTGATGGCCGACAGCGCGTTGTAGGCACAGTTGAGCACCAGCTTGGCCCACAGCGCGCCGGCCACGCGGTCGGACACCTGCACCTCGACGCCAGCGCGCGCGAACAGCGCCTGCAGCGCGGCAGCCTGCGGGCCAGGGCCGATGACCAGCTCGCCGCGCCCATGGTGGCGCACGTGGCCGGGGCCCTCCATGGCGGCGGCCACGTACACCACGGCGGGCAGCACCTCGCGCCCGAGCGCCTGCGACAGCCGCTCGGCGTTGTCCACGCCGTTCTGCAGGCTCAGCACCACCGCGCCGGACGAGAGGTGCGGCGCCA
>CAMLQP010000259.1 GCA_946482115.1 uncultured Comamonadaceae bacterium | reverse complement strand
GACACCGCGAAACCGCCGCCAGTGGCTGCGCATGGCCACCGGCCTGGGGCTGGGGGCGGCCGGGCTGGCGCTGGTGCCCGAAGCGCGGTTGTTCGCCCAGCAGCTGCAAGAGTTCATCGAAGGCCCTCCGGTGCCCGACGTGGCGCCCGAGCAGCTCTCGCCCCACGTGTGGATGGTGTACGCCAAGGACGGCTTCCCGAACCAGGCGAACCAGGGCCTGATGGCCAGCGTCATCTTCGTGGTCACGCGCAAAGGGGTTGTGGTGCTCGACACCGGCGCCTCGCTGCAGATCGGCCAGATGGCGATCCGCATGATCAAGACCGTGACGCCGCTGCCGGTGATCGCGGTCTTCAACAGCCACTACCACGGCGACCACTGGCTGGGCAACCACGCCATTGCCGAGGCCTTTGGCCAAGACCTGCCGATCCATGCGCTGGCCCACACCCGCGACCAGATCGCCGGCCACGAGGGCAGCCTCTGGCGCAGCCTGATGGAGCGCTGGACCAACCAGGCCACCCTGGGCACGAAAGTGGTGGCACCCAACCGGGTGGTGGAAGGCGGCCAGGTGTTCGACTACGGCGACGTGCAGATCAAGCTGCACCATTACGGCCGCGCCCACACCCCGTCCGACCTGTGCTTTGAGATCGTGCAGGACCGGCTCACCTACGTGGGCGACATCGCGATGGCGAACCGCATCGCCAACATTGACGACGGCTCCTACCCCGGCACCTTCAGGTACTACGACGCGCTGAAGAAGGCCGCCGGCGAGCAGCTCTGGGTGCCCGGCCACGGGCGTGGCAGCAAGGACCTGCTCGACACCTATGGCAGCTTCATGAAAGGCATCTGGGAGCCCTGCGTGCAGGCGGTGAAAGAAGGCCTCCCGCTCGACGGCGCGAAAGACCGGGTGCTCAAAGACCCCCGCGTCGCCAGCCGCGCCAAGACCATGGACGGCTTCGACAGCAACATCGGCAAGTACACCAGCCTGGCGTATCTGGAGGCCGAGAAGGACGCTTTCTAAGATTTACCCCCCCCATCGCCGGCTCACTGCGTGTAGCCGGCTCCGCCGCGTTCTGAGCGTTGGCTCCCCCGCCATTTACCGGCGCGAGTGTCTGCCTCCGAGGATGCCGCGGAACTGGCTTTGCCAGGCCGCTGGCATCGACCCCTTGAGGGGGTCGCGCGCAGCGCGGCGGGGGTGACCCTCTACCTCCACCAGGGCAGCAGGCGTTTCATGGCGGCGACCTCGCCGCTGTGGTCGCTCGCGTAGCCGGGCAGCGCGTCGAGCCGGGCCTGCCAGCGCGGGCTGCGCATCAGCTCCAGCAGGCGCCGCATCCCCGGTGTTTCCAGCGCCGACTTCAGGCACACCAGCAGGTAGCGCTCTTCGGTCAGCGGCACGAAGCCCAGTCCCTGGTGGCGCGTCGCGTATTCGGTGCCCAGGCCCACGTCGGCATCGCCGCTGGCCACCGCCTGGGCCACCGCAGCGTGTGAGCTTTCGACATGCTCGAAGCCGTGGATGTCGGCCGGATGCAGCCGCGCCTGCGCCATCAGCTCTTCGAGCAGCAGGCGCGTGCCGGTGCCCCGGGCGCGGTTCACGAAGCGTGCCCGCAGGCGCGCCACGTCGGCCATGTCGCGCAGGCCCAGTGGGTTGCCTGGGGTCACCATCAGGCCCTGGGTGCGGCGCGCGAAGCCGATGATCTTGTGCGTGCCCGGCCTGAGTAGGGGGCGGTAGGTGCGCGCGCTCAGGCTGGCCGCGTCGGCGAACGGCTGGGTGTGAAAGCCGGCCAGCAGGCAGCGCCCCTCGTTGAGCGCGCGGATCGCGTCCACGCTGCCGCAGAAGCGGATGTCCAGGTGCAGCCGCGAACCGGCGCTGGCGCCGTGGGCATCCATGCCGGCGGCCAGATCCTGCAGCTCGGTGAGCGCGTGGTCGTGGCTGGCGTAGAGCGTGAGCACCTCGCTGCCGCTGGACGGGGGCTCGAACGCCCGGGAGAACGCGCGCTCCAGCTCGGCGCGCAGGTGTTCCATCTGCGGCCCCAGGCGCGCCTGCGCCAGCCGCTCGGCCATCAGCAGGCGCTGCCCGAACGGGCTGAGCATGGCGGCCTGGCCACGCTCCCAGACGATGAGTTCCTGGCCGAGCTCGGCCTCCCAGGCCTTGAGCTGGCCCCAGACGTGGCGGTAGGAGAGCCCCAGTTGCCGCGCCGCGGCCGAGATCGAGCCGTGTTCGCGCACCGCGTGCAGCACGTCCATCATGGCGTTGCGCAGCAGCACGTGGTTGGCCGCGCGGCTGCCACCGTGCGCGCTCAGCGAATAGGACAGTTCAACCTTTCTCATCGGCGCGAGTGTGCCTCAAGCGCTCGCGGCGCCGGCCCGGTGCCTATGCACGCGGGTTCATACCGCGTCACTACGTACTCCCAAACCCGCAGTGCCCGCGTAAGCTCCTGCGCAACGTATGAACACCTTTTCCGACAGCGTGGGCACCGCGCTGCAGCTCATTCTTTCGGGCGACGCCGGGCTCTGGGCCATCGTCATGCGCTCCCTCGCCGTGAGTGCCACGGCCTGTCTGCTGGCCTGCAGCCTGGGGCTGCTGCTCGGTGCCTGGCTGGCCGTGGCGCGTTTTCCTGGCCGTTCGGTCGTGCTCACGCTTCTCAACACCTCGCTGGCCATCCCCTCCGTGGTGGTGGGTCTGGTGATCTACCTGCTGCTCTCGCGCACCGGTCCACTGGGTTTTCTGGGCTGGCTGTTCAGCTTTCAGGCCATGGTGTTGGCGCAGGCCATCCTGGTGCTGCCGCTGGTGACCGCGCTCACGCGCCAGGTGGTGGAAGACAGCGACCGCGACCACGGTGAACAGCTCAGCTCGCTGGGCGCGGGCCTGGGCCTGCGCAGCCTGCTCATGGCCTGGGATGAGCGCTACGCCTTGCTCACCGTGCTGATCACCGCCTTTGGCCGGGCGGTGTCGGAAGTGGGCGCGGTGATGATCGTGGGCGGCAACATCGAAGGCTTCACCCGCGTCATGACCACCGCCATCGCGCTCGAAACCAGCAAGGGCGACCTGCCGCTGGCCCTCGGGCTGGGCATCGTGCTGCTGGCCGTGGTGCTGCTGCTCAACAGCGGGGTGGCGCTGCTGCGCCGCTGGCGCGAGCACCTGGACGGTGGCGACCTTCGGATGGCCACCACATGAGGATCGAACGTCCCACCGAAGGCAGCGCCGCCGGCCTTGGCGTGCGCCACGGCACGGTGCTCGAACTGGCCGACGTGCATGTGAGCCTGGGCCCGGCGGCCCAGGTCGAAGCCCTGCGCCGCATCACGCTGTCCATCCAGGCCGGCGAGCGCGTGGCGCTGGTCGGGCCCAACGGCTGCGGAAAGAGCACGCTGCTGCGCACGCTGCACGGCCTGCTGCCCATTGCCTCCGGGCAGCGCGAGGTGCCCCACGGTTCGCGCATCGCCATGCTGTTTCAGCGGCCGCACATGCTGCGCATGTCGGTGCGGCGCAACCTGCAGCTGGGCCTGTGGCTCAGCGGCGTGCCCTGGCGCCAGACCGACGAGCGCGCCCGCCAGGCGCTGGTCCGGGTCGAGCTGGCCCACCTGGCCGAGCGCAACGGCCGCGCGCTCTCGGGCGGGCAGCAGCAGCGCGTGGCGCTGGCGCGCGCCTGGGCGCTGCAGCCCGACGTGTGGCTGCTCGACGAACCCACCGCCAGCCTCGACCCACACGCCAAGCGCGACGTGGAGGCGCTGATCGCCGACTTCGGCGACGAGCTGCCCGCACCCGGCCGCCAGCCGCCCACGCTGGTGTTCGCCAGCCACAACCTCGGCCAGGTCAAGCGCCTGGCTGGCCGCGTGATCTACCTGGAGCAGGGCCGGTTGCTGGCCGACCTGCCGGTGAACGATTTTTTCAACCACGCCTTCCTGGAGGCCCACTGCCCCCAGGCCCACCTGTTCGTCAAAGGAGAAACAGCATGATTTTGGAACACCCCCGCCGCGCTGCGCGCGACCCCCTCAAGGGGGCGGCACTGGCCGTCCGGCGGAGCCGGCCCGGCGGTGCCCTTGGCGCGGCCACCTCTTTCCTGGTGGCTGTTTTCGCCGGCCTGCTGGTCAGCACCGCCGCGCTGGCGCAAAGCAGCATCGTCGTGGCGTCCACCACGTCTACCGAGCAGTCGGGCCTGTTCAGTTATCTGCTGCCCGAGTTCAAGAAGGCCAGCGGCATCGACGTGAAGGTGGTGGCGCTGG
>CAMLQP010000258.1 GCA_946482115.1 uncultured Comamonadaceae bacterium | reverse complement strand
GGCGCGCTGTTCCACACCCAGGGCGGGCTGGACGTGGATGCGCGCTGCCGCGTGCTCGACGGCGATGGCCAGCCGCTGGCCAACCTCTGGGCCGCCGGTGGCGCGGCGCGCGGCGTTTCGGGCAACCACGTCAGCGGCTACCTGTCGGGCAACGGCCTGCTCAGCGCAGTGGCCGGTGGCTACATCGCGGCCCACGCCATGGCCGACCAACTCGATGGGAGAAGCGCATGAACCTGCGCGAACGACTGCAACAGCCAGAGCCGCTGCTGTGCCCTGGCGTCTACGACGCCTTCAGCGCGCTGCTGGCCGAACAGGCCGGGTTCGAGGCGCTGTACCTCTCGGGCGCCTCCATCGCCTACACGCGGCTGGGCCGCTCGGACGTGGGCCTGACCACCTACAGCGAGGTCTGCGACACGCTCGCGCACATCACCGAACGGGTCGACCTGCCGGTGATCGTCGACGCCGACACCGGCTTTGGCAACGCGCTAAACGTCCAGCGCACGGTGGCGGGCCTGGAGCGCGCGGGCGCGGCCATGATCCAGCTGGAGGATCAGGGCTTTCCCAAACGCTGCGGCCACCTGGATGGCAAGACCGTGGTGCCGGTGGGCGAGATGGTGGGCAAGCTCAAGGCTGCACTCGACGCACGCCGCGGCGACCACACCCTGATCCTGGCCCGAACCGACGCGCTGGCCGTGGAAGGTTGGGACGCGGCGATGGACCGCGCCGAGGCCTACCTGGCCTGCGGCGTCGACGCCCTGTTCATTGAGGCGCTGCGCACCCCGCAGCAACTGGGCGACGCCGCGCAGCGCTTCGCCCACCGTGTGCCGTTGCTGGCCAACATGGTCGAGGGCGGCAAGACGCCCATCACCCCGGCGCCAGAGCTGGGGCGGCTGGGTTTTCGCATCGTCATCTTTCCCGGCGGCACGGTGCGTGCGCTGGCGCACGCGCTGCAGGGTTACTTCGGCAGCCTGCGCCAGGCCCAGACCACCGAGCCCTGGCGCGACCGCATGCTGGATTTCGATGGCCTCAACCGCACTATTGGCACGCCTGAGCTGCTCGCGCGCGGCGCACGCTACGACGCAGGAGCCTGAACATGCCAGTGACCCAGATCACCTTGCTGGAAGGTTATCCGCCCGAAGTCCGCGAGCGGCTGGTGCAGCGCGTCGGCGACGCGGTGCGCTCGGTGATCGCTGCGCCCGAGGCTGGTACCACGACCTACATCCAGCACGCCGCCACCTACCGCCGCGACGCCCGCGTGTTCACCGCGGGCAATGCCGCGCATCCAGTGGCCAGCGACGTGGTCCGGACCTTTCTCGAGGCCATGGAGGCGCGCGACCTCGATCGCGCGCGGGGGTTTCTCGCCCCCGGCTTCAGCATGGTGTTTCCGGGCGGGGCCCGCTTCAATGCGCTGGAGCAGCTGGTCGAATGGGGTCGTGGCCGCTATCAGCGCGTTGGCAAGCGCTTTGAAGGCTTCGACGAAAGCTGGCAGGGTGACCTGAGCGTGGTCTACGTGCGCGGCACGCTGCACGGGGTCTGGCCCGACGGCGCCGCGTTCGAAGGCATCCGCTTCATCGACCGTTTCGAGGTTGTCGCGGGTCGGCTGGCGCGCCAGGAGGTGTGGAACGACCTGGCGGAACGCCCGGGAAGGTTGTGAGAAATCTGATCGCCGCCCTCTGATAAGCTCGCTGCGAACCAGGCCGGCGGATGCCATGCGGCGATGCCGGAATCCGCATGACCGATGACAACCAGACTTACGTTCCCGCGTCGTTCATCGACCTGTACCTGCCGCCAGGGCAGGCGAAACCCCGCATTCCCAAGGACGAAATCGCGCAGCGTCACGAGCTCTGCGAAGACCTGGCCCAGATGCTGACCGAGACGGCCTCGCAGATGCTTCACGGCCTGCACATCACCGAAGCCGACGTCCTGGGCCGCTGCCTCGCGGGACTGTCGGGCGAGCAGGCGGTGGTGACGCCGGACGAAGCCTGGTGGGTGGTTCGCCGCCTGGCCGAGCTCATGGCCTGGGAGCCGTTGAGCCGACCGGCGTAGGATGTTGCCATGAACTCATTCACCAACGCCCTGAAGGCGGAGATCGCCCGCGTGGCGCGCAAGGAGCTCAAGGACGAACTGCTGGCCTTGAGGAAAGCGGTCACGGCGCACCGCTCTGAGATTGCCGCGCTCAAGCGTGAGCTCAAGTCGCTGCGCACGCAGCTGCGGGCCAACGAGAAGGTGGTCAGGGCGGTCGCTCCGCGGCCCGCGCCGGCTGCGGGCAAGCCCGGTCGCAAGGCCCGCTTCAGTGCCCAGGCGATGGCGGCCCAGCGCGCCAGGCTGGGGCTGTCGCAGGCGCAGATGGCGCGGCTGCTGGGCGTGTCGGCCCTGTCGGTCTACAAGTGGGAGTCGGGCAAGGTGCAGCCGCGTGCGGCCCAGCTCGAGCGCATCGTGTCCATCCGCAAGCTAGGCAAGCGGGAAGCGGCGGCACGCCTGGCGGAGTGACGCGCCCATGAAACGCCAGACCGCGCGCCCCCCGGCGCCCGCCCGGCAGACGACCCCCATGGGTGACGGCCGATTCCAGGAGCTGATGCGCGGCGCCAGCGCGTTCTTCGCGGCGGCGGAGCGTGATGTCGACGCCGAGAAGGCCGTGGCCATCGCGGAGATACGGCGGCGCATGGACGAGTACGGGCTGACGATCAAGGATCTCGAAGCCTGAGCTGACCTTGGCTGGCCGCTAGCATTGCTCTCGATTGACGGCTGCGGGGCTGCCCCCGTATAAGAAAGGGTGGCCGCGCGCCCGTGGCGTGCGTTTTCCCTCTTCCCGAGCCCCTCTTCATGAAATCCCTGAAACTGTCCGTGGGCGCCAAGCTCTGGCTGGGTGTCGTCGCCATCATGGTGGCTCTGGCAACGGTGCTGGTGGTGACCAGCGTGCGCTCCGGGCGCCTGACGCAGGAGTCGGAGGCCGCGCTCACCCAGATGAGTTCCAAGCTGGAGGCGGCGACGCGCTGGGCGGGCCTGGTCGAGGTCAACGTGACCCGGCTGGAGGCCTCCATGCTGAGCGCAGACCCGGCCGTGGACGCGCTCTACAAGACCCTGGTGCCCGAGACCCAGAAGGTCATCAACGAGGTGCAGAAGTCGATCGAGTCCATGCCGCTGTCCGACGCGGAGAAGACGGCGCTGGCCGGCATCGCGGCGTCGCGCGCCAAGGTGCTCGAGGAGCTGGCGGCGCTGCGCAAGATCAAGGACGGCGGCGACAACGACGGGGCCAAGGCCTACATCAACGGCCCGTTCAATGCTGCCGTCAAGCCGTATCTGGACAACCTGTACAGCTTCGCCAGGCTGCAGGCCTCCATCCTTCAGGCGTCGCAGGCCCGCTTCGCGGTGGCGCGCAACCAGAACATCCAGATCGCCGGCTTCATGGTGCTGGCGCTGATCGTCGGCATCATCGCCGGCGCCTGGTTCCTGATCCGCAACATCCGCACGCCCCTGACGGAGGCGGTCGCGTTCGCCCAGAAGGTCTCGTCGGGCGATCTGACGGCCCGGGTGAGCACCACGCGCGGCGACGAGTTCGGCCAGATGACCCGGGCGCTGGCCGAGATGCGCGAGCAGCTGGTGCACGTGGTGGCCGATGTGCGGCGGGGCACCGACAACATCACCGTGGCCGCGCACGAGATCGCCAGCGGCAACCACGACCTGAGCGCCCGCACCGAACAGACCGCCTCCAACCTGGAGCAGACCGCGGCCAGCATGGAGGAGATGTCAGGCGCGATCAGGCAGGCGGCCGACTCCGCCCGCGTGGCCAACCAGCTGGCCGACGTGGCTGGCGCCAGCGCTCAGCGGGGCGGCGAGGTGGTGGGCCAGGTGGTCACCACCATGCAGGACATCAACCAGGCCTCGCGCAAGATCGGCGAGATCATCACGGTCATCGACGGCATCGCGTTCCAGACCAACATCCTGGCGCTGAACGCGGCGGTGGAGGCCGCGCGCGCGGGCGAACAGGGTCGGGGCTTCGCGGTGGTGGCGGGCGAGGTGCGCAGCCTGGCGCAGCGCAGCGCGCAGGCGGCCAAGGAGATCAAGGAGCTGATCGGCAACAGCGTGGGCCGGGTCGATGCCGGCACCCAGCTGGTCAGCCAGGCGGGCAACACCATGAAGGAGATCGTCGAGAACGTGGTGCGCGTGCGCGACATCATCGGCGAGATCGCCAGCTCGGCGGCCGAGCAGGCCGAGGGCGTGAACCAGATCAACGCCGCGGTGGC
>CAMLQP010000257.1 GCA_946482115.1 uncultured Comamonadaceae bacterium | reverse complement strand
CAAGATCCAGGCCAACATGGACCCGGCGCACCGCGACCGCATCGCCTTCGTGCGCGTGGCCAGCGGCCACTTCGAGCGCGGCATGAAGCTGAAGGTGGTGCGCAGCGGCAAGGAACTGCGCCCCAACACCGTGGTGAGCTTCCTGAGCCAGCGGCGTGAACTGCTGGACGAGGCGTATGCCGGCGACATCATCGGCATTCCCAACCACGGCGTGCTGCAGCTGGGCGACACCCTGACCGAAGGGGAGGCGCTGCAGTTCACCGGCCTGCCGTTCTTCGCGCCCGAGATCATCCGCAGCGTGGAGGTGGCCGACCCGCTGCGCACCAAGCAGCTCAAGGCCGGCCTGACCCAGCTGGGCGAGGAGGGCGCGATCCAGGTGTTCCGCCCGGTGGCGGGCAGCGTGCTGCTGTTGGGCGCGGTGGGCCAGCTGCAGTTCGAAGTGGTGGCCCACCGGCTGGAGCACGAGTACGGCGTCAAGGCCCGCATCACCGGCAGCCCCTACCAGGTGGCGCGATGGGTGACCTGCTCGCCCGAGGACGGCGGCGAGAACGAGCTCAAGCGCTTCATCGATGCCAACGCCCATCGGGTGGCGCTGGACGCGGTGGACGCGCCCACGGTGCTGCTTGACCATATGGCCACGCTGCGCGCGGTGGAGGCCAACTGGCCCAGGATCAAATTCCACGCCATGCGCGAGCACGCGGGACTGGTGTTTCACAAGGGTGTCTGAAGGGCGCGACAGGGGCGTGCCTTTCTGGACAAAATGTGAACATATGTATAAGCTGAGCCCGCTTCCGGGGAGCCGGGGGCATACCCGTCACTTCCCGGTGCGACCATGCAAAACCATTGGGCCAAGGGCCCCCGAGGCTGGATCGGCGCGATCTGCCTGTTGCTCAGTCCCCTAGCCCTGGCGCAAAGCGCGCCCGCCGGGGTAGTGCAGACCCTGCGCGGCGACGCCCGCATCGAACGGGCGGGCCAGACCCTGCAAGCCGAGGTCGGCATGCCGGTGATGGCGCAGGACCGCATCGTCACGCAACCCCTGTCCAGCATAGGCATCACGCTGCGCGACAACACCCGCATCGCGCTCGGTGGCCGCAGCAACGTGGTGCTGGAGCAGTACCAGTTCACCGCCGAAAGCAATGAAGGCAGCCTGGCCATGCGGGTGCTCCGGGGCAGCCTGGGTACCGTGACGGGGCTGATCGGGCGCCGGCCCGGCAACACCATCGAAGTGCGCACCAAGACCGCCACGGCCGGGGTGCGGGGCACGGAGTTCATGGTCGAGGTTCCCTACGATGAAAATTGAGCGTTTCCCGTCGCTGGCGTGTGTTGTCGGCGCACTGGCCCTGGGGGCGTGCACGCCCATTCCCCGCGACCGCATGGCGGAGGTGACCGCGCCCGACGAGGGCCTGTCGTCGCTGGAGAACAAGAGCACCGCCATTTCCAATCTGGTGCGTGCCGACCGGAACACCGAACGTTTCACGCTGCTGCCGCAGTCCGATGGGCGCCCCAGTGCGCTGGTGGTCAACGCGGGCCCGGACAAGGAAACGACCTTGGCGCAGCCGTTCTCGCAGGCCAGCCTCAAGGACGACACGCTCAAGACGGCGCCCGCGACCAACAGCAGCGTCAACAACCGCTACGCCGACACCATCACGGCCCTGCCGGTGACCACTTTCGATGGCCTGGTGCGCCGCACCGTGCTGTCCAACCCCGAAGTCAAATCGCGCTGGCACAACATGAAGCTGGCGCGTTACAAGCGCATGGAAGTGCTGGGTGATTTCCTGCCCAGCCTGGATTTCTTCGCAACGATCGGCACCGAATGGGTGACGCGACCCAACCAGGCCGATCTGCGCCTCACGGGGCGCACCACCAGCGCCGTGCTGACGCAGAACCTGTACGACGGTTTCCGTGACATCAACAACACGCGCCAGGCCGACCACAACGTGCGCGGGCGCTTCTTCGAACTGATCGACGCGTCCGAGACCATCGCCTACGAATCGGTGCGAGCCCAGCTGGACGTGCAGCGCTACACCAAGCTGGTCGAGCTGGCCGCTGACAACCTGACGGTGCACCGCGAGATCTACAGCATGATCGAGGAGCGCTCCACCTCCGGCGTGAGCCGCCGCGTGGACATGGAACAAGCCGGTGGCCGTGTGGCGCTGGCGCGATCCAACCTGGCCACCGAAGAGGCCAACCTGCACGACGTCAGCGCACGCTACGTCCGCGTCAACGGCATGAAGCCGGCGAAGCTGGAAGGTGGCCTGCCATCCAGCCTGAGCCAGCAGATGCCGGCCAATCTGGCCGATGGCCTCAGGCAGGTGCTCGCACAGTCGCCCATCGTCAAGGCCGCCCAGGAGAACGTGTGGGCCGCCGACATGGGGCTGGCTGCTGGCCGCGCCGCCTTCCTGCCCAGCGTGGATTTCAAGGCCAGCGTGGCCTCGGCCAACGACGCCTCCGCCATCGCGGGCAACACCAAGGACAGTCGCCTGGCCTTCGAACTGAACTGGAACCTGTACCGCGGCCATGCCGATCAGGCCCGCCAGGATCTGGGCGAGGCCAGCCGCCAGCGCGCCCGTGCGCTGCACGAGGGTATCTGCCGCGAGGTGCGCTACAACTTCGAGCAGGGCTTCGCCGATTACCGCAAGCTGGTCGAGCAGCTGCCCCAGCTCGATCAGCACCGCATCGCCACCGACAAGGCGTTGCAGGCCTACCGCCAGCAGTTCAACATCGGCCAGCGCACGCTGCTGGACGTGCTGGACGTGCAGAACGAGTATTTCGAGGCCGAGCGCGCCTACCACGACGCCGAGTACCGCCTGCTGCAGGCGCAGACGCGGCTGCAGCAGGTGGCGGGCCGTCTGCTGCCCACGCTGGGCATCCTGCCGCTGGCGGACCAGGAGCCGGCCCACGCGCTGCCACCTGCCGGGCTGGACGAGCTGACGTGCGATGCCACGGCCAGCGAGCCGCTCAAGGTGGACCGTGAAGCCGTGCTGCAGCAGGCGCTGCGCGAGCGTCCGGTGCGTCCCCGTCCCGCACCGGCACCCGCTGCCCGCTGAAGAGGACGCCGGCCCCGCTCAGGCGGGGCTGAACAAGTCCACCCGGTCGGTGATGATGCCGTCGGCACCCAGTGCCAGCAGGTGCTGGGCGGCCCAGTCGTCGTTCACGGTGTAGCTCAGCGCGCGCAGGCCCGCCGCATGCGCCTGGTCCACCGTTTCGCGGCTCCACAGCGCGTAGTTGCAGACCACGGCAACGCAGCCCAGTTGCTGCGCCATGGCGAGCCAGCCTTCCCACAACGTGTCCAGCAGCAGGCCGCGCGGCAGCTGCGGCGCGGCGGCCTGCGCGGCGGCCAGCGCCTCCGGACGGAACGAGGTGAGTAGCGGTGGCACATCGGCCCCCTGCCACAGACGCGCGGCTTCCCGCGCTACCACGCCGCCGGTCAGGGTCTCGGTGCCCGGCGTGGGCTTGATCTCGATGTTGAGCATCAGCCGGTTGGCCAGGCACCAGCGTGCCAGGGCCTCCAGCGTGGGCACCGGTTCGCCCGCGAATGCCCGCGAATGCCACGCGCCCGCATCCAGCCGCGACAGCACGGACCAGGGCTGTTCACCCGCGACGCCGTGGCCGCTGGTGGTGCGCTCCAGTGTCGCGTCATGCAGCAGGAAGGGCACGCCGTCGGCGCTGAGCTTGGCGTCGCACTCGAACATGCGGTAGCCGTGCGCCGCGCCCAGGCGGAAAGCCGACAGTGTGTTTTCCGGCGCGAGCTTGCCAGCGCCCCGGTGCGCGATCCAGTGCGGATAGGGCCAGGCTGGCAGACTCATCCGATGCGCTGGCCAGTCGCGGCGCTGAAGCGGTGCAGCTGGTCGGCCCGCGGTTGCAGATGCACCGTGGCACCAGGGGCGGGAGGGGCCTCGTCGGCGTGGGTGCGAACGATGAGCTGCTCGTCGCCGAGGCGGACATAGACCAGCCGCTCGGCGCCCAGCATTTCGGTGGTCTCCACCGTGACCGCCCAGCCTTCGCTGCCGAGGGTGATGTGCTCGGGCCGGATACCCAGGATCTCGCCTTCGCGTGCGCCTGGCGCCTGCTTGAGCAGGTTCATGGGCGGTGCACCGATGAAGCTGGCCACGAAGGTGGTGGCCGGGCGGGCGTAGACCTCCTCGGGCGTGCCGAACTGCTCCATCCTGCCGGCGTTCATCACGATCATCCGCTGCGCCAGCGTCATGGCCTCGACCTGGTCGTGCGTGACGAACAGGCTGGTGATGCCCAGCTCGC
>CAMLQP010000256.1 GCA_946482115.1 uncultured Comamonadaceae bacterium | reverse complement strand
ATAGCTGTAGGCGTCGGGGTCGTCCTGCGCGTACTCCTCCAGCTTGCGGATGTCCACCTTGCCCACCAGCGACGAGATATCCTGGTTGTTCTCGTCGCCCGGTTCGGTCTTGGCGATGGCGACCTGCTTGAGCACCGAGGGGTAGCGCCTGACCACCCGGAAGCGGTTGATGTCGCCGCCGAACTCCTGCAGCCGCTTGACCGCCCATGGGCTGGGAATGGCCCGCAGGTAGCGGCGCGGGATGCCGTAGTCCTCCTCGAGGATGGTGCCGTCCTCCAGCTCGTTGAAAAGCCCCAGCGGCGATTCGTTGACCGGCGAGCCCTTGAGGCAGTAGAAGGGCACTTTCTCCATGAGCAGCTTGAGCTTCTCGGCGATGGATGACTTGCCGCCACCGACCGGCCCCAGCAGGTAGAGGATCTGCTTGCGCTCCTCCAGCCCTTGCGCCGCGTGGCGGAAATAGGCCACGACCTGCTCGATCGCTTCTTCGGCGCCGTAGAAGTCCTTGAATGCCGGGTATATCTTGACGACCTTGTTGGCAAAGATCCGCGAGAGCCGCGGGTCGTGCCGGGTGTCCACCAGCTCGGGTTCGCCGATCGCCTCCAGCATGCGTTCGGCCGCGCTGGCATAGGCCAGCCGGTCCCGCTTGCACAGGTCGAGGTAGTCCTGCAAGGACAGTTCTTCCTCGCGGGTGCGCTCGTAGCGGTGGCTGTAGTGGTCAAAGATATTCATGCGAATCCCCTTTGATGAAACCCACGGCTCGCAGCAGAGCGGCTGCGAATTCATCATACGCCGCGCGCCTGTTGCTGGGGCAGGTTTACTTCAGGCGTGGCTTTCCCGCAATGCCCGCGAGAAAAAGCACGCGGCAACCGCGCGGCTATTGATGCGCGGATTCGATAGGGGGATGAGAATGAAGGTTCCGCGCGTGCTTCAACGCATGCGCCAGGCCCGCCACAGCAGCAGCGGCAAGTCGGTGGCTTTCAGCGTGGGCCGCTGGCGCCAGGAGGCATGTCCGCCAGAGGCGATGTGGTCGAGCAGCCGCAGCCCGCCTTGCACCACCAGCCGCAGCTCCCAGCCCATGCGGCCCGGCACTCGGCGTGCGAGCGGGGCGCCTTCCTGCATGAGTGCCCGGGCGTGCGCGACCAGTTCGGCCACGGCTTGGGCTGCGCCCGGATGGCCGGATGCGGGTGCGAAATCATCCAGCACGAGACCGTGACGGGTCAGCACCTCGTCGGGCAGGTACACGCGCTGGCGCTGGAGGTCCACCGACAGGTCCTGCCAGAAATTGATCAGCTGCAGCGCCGAGCAGACCGCGTCGCTCTGCCGCAGCGACAGGGCATCGTCGATGCCCATCAGGTGCAGCACCAGGCGTCCGACCGGGTTGGCCGACAGCCGGCAATAGGCCAGCAGCTCGCCAACGTCGGCATAACGGTGGCCGCTCGCGGTGTGGCGCACGTCCTGTTCGAAGGCGCTCAGCAGGTCGCCCAGCAGTGGAGCCGGCAAGTGGTGGCTCCGGATCACCGGGGCCAGGGGGACGAAGACCTCGGGCCAGTCGGTGTCGCCGGGGAGTGGCGGTGCCAGTGTCGCCCGCTCCAGCGCGGCGCGGTAGCGGGCCAGTGCTTGCAGCCGATGTTCGGGCAGGGCATCGCCCTCGTCGGCGATGTCGTCCGCCGTGCGGGCGAAGTGGTAGATGGCGCGGACGGCGGGCCGCAGGGCCGGCGGGCACAGCCAGGAGGCCACCGGAAAGTTCTCGTAGTGCTGCGTGGCCTGGTGGCCCAGGGCTTGCGACAGAGGGGAGGACGGAGCGGGTGTGTCGGGAGGCATGTCCGGAGAGGGCGAGTGGTCGACCGTTGACAAGCCGCCACCGCTTGGCTACAGTCGCGACCTAGTTACTAACCAGTCAGTCATTAATATTTGCGTCATGAAAACGCCTGGATTGATTATTGCAGCCAGCCTGCTGGTGGCCTGTTCCCCGGCCAAGGACATCCCCGAACCCGTGCGCTCGGTCAAGCTGATGGCCGTGGCGCCTTCCGCCGTCGGGGCCGGCAGCGAGTACGCCGGTGAAATCCGCGCCCGCACCGAGACGCTGCTGGGTTTCCGTGTGGGCGGCAAATTGGCACAGCGCGCGGCCGAGGTGGGCCAGGCGGTGAAGCCGGGCGAGGTGCTGGCCCGGCTGGACGGGCAGGACTACGCGCTGGCCCTGCAGTCCGCCAGCGCGCAGCAGCAGGCGGCGCAGACGCAGCGCGACTTGGCCGCGGCCGATCTCAAGCGTTTCAGGGAACTGCAGCAGCAGGGTTTTGTGAGTGGCGCCGAGATCGAGCGCCGCGAGGCCGCGCTGCGTTCGGCCGATGCCACCTTGCTGCAGGCGCGCTCGCAGGTGGCCCTGCAGGGCAACCAGACCCAGTACGCGGTGCTGCGTGCCGATGCACCGGGCGTGGTGGTGGCGGTGTCGGCGGAGCCGGGCCAGGTGCTCGCGGCCGGCGCGCCGGTGCTGCGCGTGGCGCACGACGGCCCGCGCGACATGGTGTTCGCACTGCCCGAAGGGCGCCTGAACCAGGTGGCCGTGGGCCAGCCGGCCGAGGTGCGGCTGTGGGCCGGCGGCGAGGCGCTGCAGGGCAAGGTGCGCGAGGTGGGGGCCAGCGCAGACCCGCTGACGCGCACCTACCAGGTCAAGGTCGCGCTCAACGGCCCGGGCAACGGCGGTGCGCACCTGCCGCTGGGCGCCACGGCCTACGTCCGCGTGTTGTCACCGGGCGCCGACGCGGTGCAGGCGATCAAGCTGCCGACCAGTGCCCTGCGTCAGGCGGGGCAGGGCAGCGCGGTGTGGGTCTATGACGCGGCCAACGGCACCGTGCGTTCGCGCGAGGTGCAGGTGGCCGGCGCCGATGGCAACGAGGCCGTCATCGCGGCCGGGTTGAAGCCCGGCGAGCAGGTGGTGGTGGCCGGCGTGCATGTGCTGGCCGATGGCCAGGCCGTCACGGTCTTCAAGCCATGAGCGCGGGCGTGGAAACGGGGCGCGCCAAGCGCGGCTTCAACCTGTCCCAGTGGGCGCTGGAGCACCAGGCCCTGACCCGCTACCTGATGGTGGTGCTGATGCTGCTGGGCTTCGCGGCCTATTTCCAGCTCGGCCAGGACGAAGACCCGCCGTTCACCTTCCGCGCCATGGTGGTGCGGGCCTACTGGCCCGGCGCCACGGCGCAGCAGGTGGCCGAGCAGGTCAGCGACAAGCTCGAGAAGACGCTGCAGGAGGTGCCCTATGCCGACATCATCCGCAGCTACGCCAAGCCCGGCGAGGCGCTGATCATCTTCCAGATCGCCGACTCGTCCAGGCCCGAGACGGTGCCGCACACCTGGTACACGGTGCGCAAGAAGATCGGCGACATGGCGGCCACGCTGCCGCAGGGCGTGATCGGGCCCTTCTTCAACGACGAGTTCGGCGATGTCTACGGCGTGATCTACGCGCTGCAGGGCGACGGCTACAGCGCGGTCGAACTCAAGCACTTCGCCGACGAGGCGCGCCAGCGGTTGCTGGGCGTGAAGGACGTGGCCAAGGTCGAGCTGTTCGGCGTGCAGGACGAGAAGCTCTACGTCGAGATCTCGCAGAAGCGACTGGCGGTGCTGGGCCTGGACATGAACCAGGTGCTGACGCAGCTGGGCCAACAGAACGCGGTGGCTTCGGCCGGCACGGTGCAGACGCCGCTGGACGTGGTGCAGGTGCGCGTGGGCGGCGCCTTCAATTCGGTGGAACAGCTGCGCGCGATGCCGATACGCGCGGCCTCGGGCGCCCAGCTGCGCCTGGGCGACATCGCCGAGGTGCGCCTGGGCCTGGTCGACCCGCCGCAGACGCTGGTGCGCCACCAGGGCAAGGAGAGCATCGCGCTGGGCATCTCCATGGCGTCCGGCGGTGACATCATCGCGCTGGGCAAGGCGCTCAAGACCGCGACCGACGCGTTCGAGAAGACCCTGCCCGCCGGCCTGGAGCTGGTGCAGCTGCAGGACCAGCCGCGCGCGGTGGCGAGTTCGGTCAACGAATTCGTGCGCGTGCTGATCGAGGCCGTGGTGATCGTGCTGGCGGTGAGCTTCCTGAGCCTGGGCCTGCACCGCAACCCGGGCGGGCGTGGCCTGCGCGCCTTCACGCTGGACGTGCGGCCAGGCTTGGTGGTGTTCATCACCATCCCGCTGGTGCTGGCCATCACCTTCCTGGTGATGCAGTACTGGGGCATAGGCCTGCACAAGATCTCGCTGGGCTCGCTGATCATCGCGCTGGGCCTGCTGGTGGA
>CAMLQP010000255.1 GCA_946482115.1 uncultured Comamonadaceae bacterium | reverse complement strand
TGAGCACGATGCGCTGCACCGCGCTGCGCTCCAGCGCGTCCACCGCGCAGGCCACCGCCAGGTAGGTCTTGCCGGTGCCGGCCGGGCCGATGCCGAAGGTGATGTCGTGCGTGGCCATGTGCTCCAGGTAGCGGGCCTGGTTGGGCGTGCGGCCCTTGACCTCGCCGCGCCGCGTCTGCATGGCCAGCGCCTCGTCGCCCGCGCCGGGCAGGGCGGTGTCGCCGCTCAGCATCAGCTGCACCTGCTCCGCCGGTATCGGGCGTTTGGCCATTTCGTACAGCGCCTGCAGGGCCTCCATGGCGCGGGTGGCCTGTGCCTTGGGGCCTTCGATGCGGAACTGCTCGAAGCGGTGGGCGATCTTGACCTGGCAGGCCGCCTCTATGGTCCGGATGTGCGCGTCCATGGGGCCGCACAGGTGGGCCATGCGGGGGTTGTCGGGCGGCGAGAAGGTGTGTCTGAGAATCAAACGGATAATCCAGAGGAACCGAGGAATCTCCCAATGATAGGCAAGTTGACCGGAACGCTGCTGGAAAAGAACCCGCCCCAGATCCTGGTGGACTGTCACGGCGTGGGCTACGAGGTGGATGTACCCATGAGCACCTTCTACAACCTGCCCGCCAGCGGCGAGAAAGTGGCGCTGCTGACGCACTTCGTGGTGCGCGAGGACGCGCAGATCCTGTACGGCTTCGGCACCCACGCCGAGCGCGACGCCTTTCGCCAGCTCATCAAGATCAGCGGCGTGGGGCCGCGCACCGCGCTGTCGGTGCTGTCGGGCCTGAGCGTGAACGACCTGGCCCAGGCGGTGAGCAGCCAGGAGGCGGGGCGCCTCGTCAAGGTGCCCGGCATCGGCAAGAAGACGGCCGAGCGCCTGCTGCTGGAGCTCAAGGGCAAGATCGGCGCCGACCTCGGCCCGGTGGGGGCCGCGCACGCCAGTGATGCGCATGCCGACATCCAGCAGGCCCTGATGGCGCTGGGCTACAACGACAAGGAGGCCGCCGCCGCCCTCAAGGCGCTGCCGGCCGACGTGGGCGTGAGCGAGGGCATCAAGCTCGCTCTCAAGGCACTGGCCAGGTAGGGGCCGCGCGTGAACCTGCGTCAGCTGCGCTACTTCGCGAAGATCGTGGAGAGCGGCAACATGACGCGCGCCGCGGCCGAACTGCTGGTGGCGCAGCCGGCGCTGGGCATGCAGGTCCGCCAGCTGGAGGAAGACCTGGGCGTGGTGCTGCTGCACCGCCATTCGCGGGGCGTGGCGCCCACGCCGGCCGGTGAACGGTTGTACCAGCGCGCCCGCGCCATCCTGGAGCTGGTGGAGGAGACGCGGCGCGAGGTCGCGGCCGTGGTGCCCGACGCCGCCGAGCCCGTGCGGCTGGGCATGACGCCCAGCCTGATGCTGAGCCTGGGGCCCGAGATCGCGGTGCGGGTGCGCGAAGCCCTGCCGCAGGTGCTGCTGAGCCTGGCCGAGGAGATGAGCCACGTGCTGACCGACCGGCTGATCCGCGAGGAGCTGGACCTGGCGCTGGCCTACGGCGTGCCCGAGCACCCCGCCGTGGCCCGCCTGCCTCTGCACCACGAAGACCTGGTGCTGGTGGTGCTGCCCGCCGGCGCACCGGGGCGGCCGGTGCCGCTGGCCGAGGCGCTGGAAGAGCGGCTGGCCATCCCCGAGCGGCGCGACGTGGTGCGCGAGACCGTGACCCGCGCCGCGCTGGAGCAGGGGCTGGAGGTCCGCATGGCCTATGAGGTGCGTTCCATCGCCGCCATCAAGGGCCTGGTGCTGCGCGGCGAGGCGGCCAGCATCCTGCCGCTGGCCTCGGTGATCGACGAGGTCGCGGCCGGCCAGCTCGACGCTCGCCCCATCGTCGAGCCCGCGCTCAGCCGCACGCTGTTCCTGGCCTGGCCGCAGCGGCGGGCGCCGCTGCGCCATGAGGCGGCGCTGGTCGATGAAATACGCGCGGCGCTGGCCACGCTGACCGCCCGCCTCGGGCCGCTGGTCCACCCGGCCTAAGAAATTCTTCGGGCTGCCCCCCGGCATTCGGTATTGGACGTGGCGCGGCGCGCGCGCTCCAATGCGGCCTTTCGCCGAACACCGACTTGCCATGGGATTGAACGTACCCGAACCGCTGGCCCGCGAGCTCGCCCTCGCCAACCGCATCCTCTACGACCACGGCGTCGTCGACGGGCTGGGCCACGTCAGCCTGCGCCACCCGGACGATCCGGAACTCTTCCTGCTGTCGTGCAACCGCGCGCCCGGCCTGGTGCGCCCGGGCGACATCGTCTGCTACCGGCTCGACGGCAGCCCGCTGGACCCCGAGGCCCCGCGCCCCTACCTTGAGCGCTTCATCCACGGCGAGATCTTCCGCGCCCGGCCCGACGTGCAATCGGTGGTGCATTCGCATTCGATGAGCGTGATCCCGTTCGCCTGCACCCAGGTGGCGCTGCGGCCGCTGTTCCACATGGCCGGCTTCCTGGGCGAGGGCTCGGCGCACTTCGAGATCCGCGAGCCCGGCGGCGACACCAACATGCTGATCAGCAGCCCCTACCTGGGCGAGGCGCTGGCCCGCTCGCTGGGTGCCCGCAGCTGCGTGCTGATGCGCGGCCACGGCTCCACCGTGGTGGGCACCAGCCTGCAGCAGGCGGTCTACCGCGCCATCTACGCCGAGGTCAACGCCAAGCTGCAACTGTCCACCCAAGCGCTGGGCGAGCCCGTCTACCTCAATGCCAACGAGGCCCGGCTGTCGTCCGACATGAACGATGGCCAGATCCCCCGCTCGTGGGACCTCTGGGTCCGGCGCCTGGGCGACGTGGACCTCGACAGCTGACCACTCACCGAACCACACAAGGAGACAACATGAAGCACCGACACTGGATCGCCGCGCTGTGCCTGGGCGCCCTGGCCCTGGGCGCCGCCCACGCCCAGAATTACCCGAACCGAGCGGTCCGCATCGTCGTGCCCTACGCCACCGGCGGCGGCTCCGACATTCTGGCGCGCCAGATCGGCGCCGGGCTGCAGCAGGCCTGGGGCCAGGCGGTCACGGTCGAGAACAAGCCCGGCGCGTCCGGCAACATCGGCAGCCAGGAGGTGGTGCGCGCGCCGGCCGACGGCTACACGCTGCTGCTGCAGAACAGCACCATGGTGACCAACCTGGGCGTGCAGGGCAAGCTGCCCTACGACCACGAGAACGACCTCACGCCCATCATGCTGCTGGGCGTCACCCCCATCGCGGTGGCGGCCCACCCCTCGGCCAACATCGGCGACGTCAGGTCGCTGGTCGCGGCGGCCAAGGCCCGGCCGCTCAACTACGGCTCGTGCGGCATCGGCACGCCGCAGCACTTCGTGATGGAGCTGGTCAAGCAGAAGGCCGGCGTCGAGGCAGCCCACGCGGGCTACCGCGGCTGCTCGCCGGCCGTGACCGACGTGCTGGGCGGGCAGATCCCGCTGGCGGTGGTCAGCGCCAACCTGGTGGCGCCACACGCCAAGAGCGGCCGCCTGAAGGTGGTGGGCGTGTCCACCGCCCAGCGCTACGGCCTGATGGCCGAAGCTGCCACCTTCGAGGAGCAGGGCCTCAGGCCGTTCGACTTCTCCATCTGGTACGCCCTGATGGGCCCGGCCAAGATGCCGCCAGCCGTGGTGGCCCGCATCGCCGCCGACATCGACAAGATCCTGGACGACCCGGCGGTGAAGGCCAACCTGTCCAACGCCGGCGTGGAGCCGCTGCGGGGCAACGGCGCCGCACTGGCCAAGCTGATCCGCGAGGACGCGGTCCGCTACGTGGACCTGGCCAAGGCCGCCAACATCAAGGCCGAATGACCGCCCCGGCCTGACGCGGCGGGCGCTCGGCGAGGCCCTACACTCCGGTGATCCGAGCGATCACCATGAGCATACAGACCGACGATTTCGCCCCCGCGCCCCGCGTGGTGTCCGCCGCGCCGGCCTCCCCCAAGGAGGAGGCCATCGAGCGCGCCCTGCGCCCCAAGCTGCTCGACGAGTACGTGGGCCAGCAGAAGGTGCGCGAGCAGCTCGAAATCTTCATCGGCGCGGCCAAGCGGCGCACCGAGGCGCTGGACCACGTGCTGCTGTTCGGCCCGCCCGGCCTGGGCAAGACCACGCTCTCCCACATCATCGCGCAGGAGCTGGGCGTGAACCTGCGCCAGACCAGCGGCCCGGTGCTCGAAAAACCCAAGGACCTGGCGGCGCTGCTGACCAACCTCGAGCCCAACGACGTCCTGTTCATCGACGAGATCCACCGCCTCTCGCCGGTGGTGGAGGAAATCCTCTACCCCGCGCTGGAGGACTACCAGATCGACATCATGATCGGCGAAGGGCCGGCCG
>CAMLQP010000254.1 GCA_946482115.1 uncultured Comamonadaceae bacterium | reverse complement strand
TTCTACCGCCAGGACGAGATCCGCACCAAGTCCTTCGCCGCCAACCTGGACCAGGTGCTGGTGCTGGTGGCGGCCGACCCCGAATTTTCCGAGCACCAGCTGAGCCGCGCGCTGATCGCTGCTGAGGAGCAGGGGCTGGAGGCGCTGATCGTGCTCAACAAGCGCGATCTGGCCGAAGCCTTCGAGCGCGCCTGGGCGCGGCTGGCTCCCTACCGCGAAGCCGGTCACGCAGTGCTGCCGCTGTCGCTCAAGCCCGGCGGCGAGGCGCTGGTCGAAGCCCTGGCGGGACGCCTGCACGCCCGCGCGACGCTGGTGCTGGGCCCGTCGGGCGCCGGCAAGAGCTCCCTGATCAACCGGCTGGTGCCCGATGCGGGCGCGCAGACCGGCGAGGTCTCTCGCGCGCTCAACTCGGGCAAGCACACCACCACCAGCACCACCTGGTACTGGACCGGCGGCGCCCATAACAGCGAAAACCCCAGCGCGCTGATCGACTCGCCCGGTTTCCAGGAGTTCGGCCTGCACCACATCGAGGCCGCGCGACTGGCGTCGCTGATGCGCGACTTCCAGCCGCTGCTGGGCGGCTGCCGCTTTCACAACTGCAGCCACACCCACGAGCCCGGCTGCGCGGTGCGCGAGGCCGTGGGCCGGGAGGTGCCACCCCGCATCAGCCCCCAGCGCTACCGCATCTACCAGGACATCCTGGAAGAGCTGTCGCGCCCCAACAAATACTGAAGACACCGTCACCCGGCGCGCGCGGCCCGGCAGGTGGGGGTCAGATTTTTGCCAGCATCATCAGCGCCAGCAGCAGCATCCAGAGCACCACGCTGCGCCAGATCAGGCCCACCACGCTGCCCAGATGGGCCAGCTGCGGCACACGGCCGTCGGTCTGCGGCGTCCCGCCGTCGCCAGCCAGGGCCACCACCTCGCCCAGCGGCTGTCCGCCCAGGCGCACGTTGATGGCACCCGAGGCGGCAGCCAGCAGCACGCCGTCGTTGGGCTGGGAAAAGCGCGCCGCATCCTGGCGCCAGTTGGCCACCGCGTCCTCGAAGTTGCCCACCACCGCAAAACCCAGCGCCGTGACCCGTGCCGGGACGTGGTCGATCAGCAGCCAGGCGCGCTCGGCCGCACGGCACAGGGCCGCGCTGGGGGTGCCGTCCGCCCGCTCGCGCCAGACGCGCGACAGGTATTCGGCCAGGCGGTAGATGACGGCCCCCGCCGGCCCCAGGCCCAGCCACGCGAAAACCAGGTAGAACAGGATGACGCCGAACACGTGGCGGTGCGCCGCCAGCACCGAATGCTCGATGACATGGCGCAGCAGTTCGTCGCGCGCCAGCTGCTGCACGTCCACCCGCTGCCAGCGGGCCAGCGCGGCACGCGCCGCCGCCTCGTCACCCGCCTCCAGGGCGTCGCGGATGTCGGTGAAATGGTGGCTGAATTGCCGGAAACCCAGGCACAGGTAGAGAACCGCCACCGTCCAGACAAAGGCGGCCCAGCCGTCCAGCAGGCTGACCACGCCCCAGTGCACCAGCGCCACGGCCACGGCCGGGCCAAGCACCGCAAGCGCCCATGCCACCCAGCCATGCGACTGCGCCCCCGCGTCGAGACTCCCGCGCACCCAGCGGGCCCAGCCGCGCATGCCGGCGTGGACAGGGTTGTCATGGCCCAGCGGGCGCGCCTGCTCGATCAGCAAGGCAATCAGAATGGCAAAGAATCCCATGGCCCCGAATAATAGTCTCAGGCGCTCAGCAGCCGGTAGAAGTTGCGCAGCATGCCGGCCGTGGCCCCCCAGATGAAGCGCTCCCGCCCGCCATCGTCATAGGGCATGGAGTACCACTCGCGGCGCGTGCCGTCCCAGTCGAAGGCGTGGCGGCGGTGGTGGGCCGGGTTCATGAGCCAGTCCAGCGGCACCTCGAAGGCATCCTGCACCTCGTCCGGGTTGGGGTGCAGCCGGAAGCCGGGCCGCACCAGGGCCACCACCGGCGTGATCACGAAAGCGGTGCCGGTGACGTAGGTCGGCAGCGTGCCGATCACCTCCACGTGGCTGCGCGGCAGGCCGATCTCCTCCTCCGTCTCGCGCAGGGCCGCGGCCACGGCGTCGGCGTCGGCGGCATCGACCTTGCCCCCCGGAAACGCCACCTGGCCTGAATGGGTGGACAGGTGCGCGGTGCGCTGCGTCAGCAGCAGCGTGGGGCGTTCGCGCTGCACCAGGGGCAGCAGCACGGCGGCCTGGGCGGGCGAGCGGTCGGTGAAGCGCGGCTCGCGCCGCACCTCGGGCTCCCAGGCGGGCGGGGCACGGAAGCGCTCGCGCAGGGCCTGTGGCCCCAGGCGGGCGGCGGCCACCGGCGGCAGGTGGGCGTCCGAGCCCACCACGGGCACGGTTCGGGGGTCGAAGGACGGCAATGGGGGGCTCAAGTTGAAACTTTCTCAATGCAGGGGCGATTGCCGTGGGAACCACCCAACAGGCCGGTCGATTTTCACCGCCCCAGGCGGGGTCTGCCGGCGCGGGGACAACGTATATTGAAAGTGGCAATTCTGCCAACCACACCAATTCAGGGAGAAAACACCATGTGGAAGAAACTGCTCGCAGTGGGCCTGTCGCTGTTCAGCGCGCTGGCCATGGCCGCCGTGGACGTCAACTCGGCCACCGCCGCCGATCTTGACAGCGTCAAGGGCATAGGTCCCGGCACCTCCAGCAAGATCCTCGACGCCCGCAAGGCCGGCGCCTTCAAGGACTGGAACGACCTGATCCAGCGTGTCAGCGGCATCGGCCCGGCACGGGCCAACAAGCTGTCTGAGCAGGGCCTGCGGGTCAACGGCGCGGCCTTCGAGACCCCGGCCGCCGCCAAGCCGGCGCCGCTCAAGCCGGTCGCGGCCAAACCGGCCCCTGCCGCAGCCGCGGCCGCCCCCGCCCCCGCGCCGGCCGCCGAACCCAAGCCCGCCCCGGCCGCACGCTGAAGAACCCGCCCGCCCGCTGGGCCATACTGGGGGCATGAACAACGCCTCCGGGGCCCGCGCGCTGTCGGGCCTGCTGCCCTTTCTCCGGCCCTACCGCGCCCGCATCGCACTGGCGGGCTTCTTCCTGCTCGCGGCGGCCGTCACCACCCTCATCTTCCCGCTCGCGCTGCGCCGGCTCATCGACCAGGGCCTGGTGCCCTCCACCGACCAGCTCGCGCAGCGGCTGCTGGGCGAGCACTTCCTGCTGCTGTTCGGCATCGCGGCAGCGCTCGGCGTGTTCTCGGCCTCGCGCTTCTACCTCGTCAGCTGGCTGGGCGAGCGCGTCATGGCCGACCTGCGCCAGGCCGTCTACGCCCACGTGCTGCGCCAGAGTCCCGCGTTCTTCGAGCGCACCCAGATCGGCGAGGTGCTTTCGCGACTGGGCACCGACACCACGGTGATACAGACCCTGGTCGGCTCGTCGCTATCGCTGGGCCTGCGCAACGCCATCATGGGCCTGGGCGCGCTGGCCATGCTGATCTGGAGCCACCCCTACGTGATGCTGCAGGTGGTGCTGGTGGTGCTGCTCGTGGTGCTGCCCACGATGGGGTTCGGCCGCCGGGTGCGGCGGCTGTCGCGCAGCAGCCAGGACCGCATGGCCGACACCAGCGCCATCGCCGCCGAGGTGCTGGGCGCCGTGCCGGTGGTGCAGAGCCACACCGCCGAAGCGCGCGAGGCCGAGCGTTTCCGCCAGGCCGACAACAGCGCCTTCTCCACCGCCGTGCGCCGCAGCGGCGCGCGTGCTGCGCTGGTGGCCTTCGTCATCATCGCCAACGCGGCGCTGCTGCTGTGGGGCCTGTACCAGGGCACGCAGGCGGTGCTGGCCGGCCAGATGACGCCAGGCCAGCTGGGCCAGGCGGTGTTTTACGTGGTGATGCTGGCCGGTGCGGTGGCGGTGTTGGGCGAGGTGTATGGCGACTGGCTGCGCGCCGCCGGGGCCACCGAGCGGCTGATGGAGCTGCTGGCCGCCGAATCGCCGGTGCGGGAACCCGCCCAGCCCCTGCCGCTGCCAGCTGTCTCCGGCGGCAGTGCGCTGCGGTTCGAGCGGCTCGATTTCCACTACCCTTCGCGCCCCGAGCGCTTGGCGCTGCAGGCGCTGGACCTGGACATCCGCCCCGGCGAGACGGTGGCCCTGGTGGGCCCCAGCGGCGCGGGCAAGACCACCGTGTTCCAGCTGCTGCTGCGCTTTCACGATCCGCAGGCCGGCGACATCCGCCTGGATGGGGTGCCGCTGCGACAGCTGGCCCTGGCCGACCTGCGCGGGCACATCGCCATCGTGCCGCAGGAGCCGGTGATCTTCTCGGCCAGCGCGATGGACAACATCCGCTACGGCCGGCCCGA
>CAMLQP010000253.1 GCA_946482115.1 uncultured Comamonadaceae bacterium | reverse complement strand
GCAGCAGTTCGGTGGCGTAGTTGCGCTTGGTGGGGCCCAGGGCGTCGGTGTTCCACTCGGCCGCGTCGCGGTCGCGGGTGGCCACGTAGGTGGGCTCGCCGCCCATGGTCAGGCGCACGTCGCCGGCCTTCAGGTCGGTGTCCACCTGGCGGCCCAGCGCGTCGATGGCGGCCCACTGGTCGTCGGTGTAGGGCTTGGTCACGCGCGGCGACTCGTACACGCGCGTCACGGCCATGTGGTGGCTGAACTCGACCTCGGCTTCGTCCAGCGCGCCTTCGATGGGCGCGGCGCTGGAGGGTTGCGGCGTGCAGGCCAGCGGCACGTGCCCTTCGCCGGCCAGCAGGCCGGAGGTGGGGTCCAGGCCTATCCAGCCGGCGCCGGGCAGGAAGACCTCGCACCAGGCGTGCAGGTCGGTGAAGTCGGCCTCGGGGCCGCTGGGGCCGTCCACCGCTTTCACGTCGGGTGCCAGCTGGATCAGGTAGCCCGAGACGAAACGCGCGGCCAGGCCCAGGTGGCGCAGCAGCTGCACCAGCAGCCAGCCGGAGTCGCGGCAGGAGCCGCTGGCCTTGGTCAGCGTCTCCTCTGGCGTCTGCACGCCGGGCTCCATGCGGATCAGGTAGCCGATGTCTTTCTGCAGGCGCTGGTTGATGTCGACCAGGAAGTCGATGGTGCGCCGGGGCGTGCGGTCTATGGTGTCGAGGTAGGCCTTGAAGCGCGGTGTCAGCGCGCCGGTGCTGAGGTAGGGCGTGAGTTCCTGCTGCTGCGAGGCGTCGTACTTGAACGGGAACTGTTCGGCGTGCGGCTCCAGGAAGAAGTCGAACGGGTTGTAGACCGCCATCTCGACGACGAGATCGACCGTGACCTTGAACTCGCGCGTGGGCTCGGGAAACACCAGCCGCGCCTGGTAGTTGGCGAACGGGTCCTGCTGCCAGTTGATGAAGTGGGTGGCGGGCTCGACGCGCTGCGAATACGACAGCACGCGCGTGCGGCTGTGCGGCGCCGGACGCAGGCGGATCACCTGGGGCCCCAGCTTGACCAGGCGGTCGTAGCGGTAGTGGGTGACGTGGTTGAGCGCGACGTGGATGGCCATGCGATAAGCTTTCAGCAGGGAGGATGCGCCAATGAAGCGCCAAGCGTTGCCGAGAACCATCGTAGCAATTACCGAGCCACATCCGGTGACAAGTCCCCGCGTGGTGGTCTGACGCATGGGCGCGGTGCTGTTGGCCTGGGTGGCCGGCGTGGGGCTGCAGCTGCAGCAGGCGGCGTTGTGGCCGGGGTGGGCGTATGCCGGCGGGGTGGCCGCCAGCGCCGCGCTGGGGTTGGCCGGCTGGCGGCTGAAACGGCGGTTCGCGTTGGCGCTGGCCGCCCTGGTGCTGGGCTTTGCGCTGGCGGGCTGGTGCGCCGATGTCCAGCTCGCGCAGCGGCTGCCGCCCGAACTCGACAACCGCACCCTGACCCTCATCGGCCGCGTGGCCGGCCTGCCGCAGCGCCTGGAAACCGGCAGCCGCTTCCTGTTCGAGGTCGAATCCGCGCGGCTGGACGGCGAGCTGGCCGTGATCGGCGCGCCGGTGCTGATGGGCTGGTATGCCGCACCGGGTGGCGCCTTGCCCACGCTGGTGCCGGGCGAGCGCTGGCGGCTGGACGCCCGGCTGCGCGCGCCGCACGGCCCGCTCAATCCCCAGGGGTTCGACCGCGAGCTCTGGCTCTGGCAGCAGGGCGTGGCCGCCACCGGTACGGTGCGGGGTGCGGCCGAACGGCTGGACGGCCCCGGCTGGCACGCGCCCGTGGCCCGGGCCCGCCACGCGGTGGCCGACGCGCTGCGCGGGCAGGTGGCCGACCCGCGCGCGGCCGGCGTGCTGGTGGCGCTGGTGGTGGGCGACCAGAGCGCCATCGAGCGCGGCGACTGGGACCTGTTCCGCCTGACCGGCGTGGCCCATCTGATGGCGATCTCGGGCCTGCACGTCACGCTTTTTGCCTGGCTGGCCATGGCGGTGGTGGCCGCCTGCTGGCGCCTGTCGGCCCGCTGGACGCCGGCCTGGCTGCTGCGCTGGCCCGCTTCCCATGCGGGCGCGGCGGGCGGGCTGCTGCTGGCGGTGGCCTATGCGGTGTTCTCGGGCTGGGGCGTGCCGGCCCAGCGCACCGTGCTGATGCTGGCCGTGGTGGTGGCGCTGCGGCTGCGCGGCCTGCACTGGCCGTGGCCGCTGGTCTGGCTCTGGGCCATGGCCGCCGTGGTGCTGCTCGATCCGTGGGCGCTGCTGCAGGCCGGGTTCTGGCTGAGTTTCGTGGCGGTCGGGGTGCTGTTCGCCAGCGCCGGCAGCGGCGCACCCCGTGGGGGGCGGCTGGGCGCGCTGCTGCGCGAGCAGGCGGTGGTCACGGTGGCGCTCGCGCCGCTCACGCTGCTGCTGTTCGGCCAGGTGTCGGTGGTGGGCTTGCTGGCCAATCTGGTGGCGATTCCGTGGGTCACGCTGCTGGTGACGCCGCTGGCGCTGCTCGGGGTGCTGTTCGCGCCGTTGTGGGTGCTGGCGGCCTGGGCGGTCTCGGGGCTGGCGGCGGGGCTGGAACTCCTGGCCGCCTGGCCCTGGGCGGTCTGGCACCAGGCGGTGGCGCCGTGGCCCCTGGCGCTGGCGGCGGTGGCCGGCGGCGTGCTGCTGGTGATGCGCCTGCCCTGGGCCTTGCGGCTGCAGGGGCTGGTCCTGCTGTGGCCGTCCCTGACCTACCAGCCGCCCCGGCCGCCCCCGGGCGGGTTCGAACTGCTGGTGCCCGACGTGGGGCAGGGAGGCGCGGTGCTGCTGCGCACCGCCCGCCACAGCCTGCTCTATGACGCCGGGCCGGCCTTCTTCGGCGGCGGCGATGCTGGCGAACGGGTGCTGGTGCCGTTGCTGCGCCGCCAGGGCGAGCGCCTGGACCTGCTGCTGGTCAGCCACCAGGACGCCGACCACGCGGGCGGCACCGAGGCCGTGCTGGCCAGCCAGCCGGGAGCGGCCTTCCTGTCGTCCTTCGATCCCGCGCCCGGCAGCCTGGCGGCCCGGCGCCCTGGCTTGCCCGGGCTGGGCCGGCGCTGCGCGGCGGGGCAGCGCTGGAACTGGGATGGCGTGGACTTCGAGCTGCTGCACCCCGCTGCGGACAGCCAGGGCTCGGACAACGCCCGGTCCTGCGTGCTGAAGGTGGGCAACGGGCGCCAGAGCGTACTGCTGGCCGGCGACATCGGTGCCCAGGAGGAGCTGCGGCTGGCGCTGTCCCACCCGCGGATGAAGACCGACCTGCTGCTGGCGCCCCACCACGGCAGCGCGTCCTCCTCGTCGCCCGCCTGGCTCAACACGCTGATGCCGCGCTGGGTCGTGATCCAGTCCGGCCACCACAACCGCTTCGGCCATCCCGCGCCGGTGGTGCTGCAACGCTACGCCCAGCGCGGCGCCCGCTGGCGGACGTCCCCGGCCTGCGGCGCCGCGCACTGGAGCAGCCAGATGCCGGACGCCGTCGCCTGCGAGCGCGAAAACGGCCGCCGCTACTGGCACGCGCGCGTGCCGGAGGCCCATCCGTGAACCGGCGAACCACCCATGGAAACCCCCCACCGGGTTCGCCTGTAGCCGGGGCTGGCTCGCTACTTGCTATGCTAGTCGCGACAGGAGAACCGCATGAAACCCGCCATGTTCGATGAAATGCACCAAGGCTCCGACCACGTGCGCGCCCACTACGAAAACTACGCGCGCTGGCTGGCAGACCAGCCGCCGGACGTGATGGCGGCCCGGCGCGAAGAGGCGGAGATGATCTTCCGCCGCGTCGGCATCACTTTCGCGGTCTACGGCGCCAAGGACGAGGACGGTGCCGGCACCGAGCGGCTGATTCCGTTCGACCTGATCCCCCGCATCATTCCGGCCCACGAGTGGAGCACCCTGGAGAAGGGCCTGGCCCAGCGCGTGACCGCACTCAACCGCTTCATCCACGACATCTACCACGGCCAGGACATCATCCGCGCCGGCCTGGTGCCGGCCGAGCAGCTGACCGGCAATGCCCAGTTCCGCCCCGAGATGGTGGGGGTGGACGTGCCCCAGGGCATCTACTCGCACATCGCGGGCGTGGACATCGTGCGCGCCCCCGACGCCTCGGGCGAGGGCGTGTACTACGTGCTGGAGGACAACCTGCGCGTGCCCAGCGGCGTGAGCTACATGCTGGAAGACCGCAAGATGATGATGCGGCTGTTCCCCGAGCTGTTCGCCCAGAACCGCGTGGCGCCCGTGGCCCATTACCCCGATCTGCTGCTGGAGACGCTGCGCACGGTGGCGCCGACCTCCACCGCCGACCCCACCGTGGTGGTGCTCACGCCCGGCATGTACAACAGCGCCTACTTCGAGCACGCCTTCCTGGC
>CAMLQP010000252.1 GCA_946482115.1 uncultured Comamonadaceae bacterium | reverse complement strand
CGGCATCGTGCAGCGCGCCATCGGCATCCCGGTGAACCTGTTCACCGGCATCTTCGCCCTGGCCCGCACCGTGGGCTGGATCGCCCAGCTCAACGAGATGATCAGCGACCCCGAGTACAAGATCGGCCGTCCGCGCCAGCTCTTCACCGGCTCGCCGCGCCGCGACGTGCCGCCGCTGGCCAAGCGCTGAGCCGCAGCAAACAACCCGCCGCACGGCAACGTCGGCGGGTTTTTTCATTTCGGCTACTGACATGAAACTGATCCAGAACGCCACCGAACTGCGCGCCTTGGCCGACACGCCGGGCGCCGATCCCTGCGCCTGCGGCCTGACCGCGTACACCGGCTGGAGCAGCCTGACCGAAGAGCGCTGGCCCGCTGCCCTCATGACCCAGCTGGCCACGCTGCGCGACCCCGAGGTGTATGAGCCGACCTTCGAGGAATACCACCCGGCCGGCACCCGCTATGACGACCCGGCCGCCCCGGTAGCACTGGCCTTCTTCCCCTACAACCGCTGCGACGTCTGGCGCTGCCAGGCCTGCCGGCGCCTGGTGCTGCGCTATACCGAGTTCGGTGGTTATTACGTGGACCACCGCGTTCGCGTGCTCGACACCAGCCTCATCGTCGACTGATTCCGGGCGCCACCACCCTGCCGGCAAGGCTGCCATCGCAAAACACGATGACGGGGCAGGCTTTCATGGGGGAAAATTGACAAACTCATCGCCAAATGCGATGACAAGCCTCCTCCCGATGAAACCCGCCGACCGCAGCTTCGCCCGCCGCATGGACCTCACGTCCCTGCAGCTCTTCGTGGCCGTCTGCGAGCTCGGCAGCATCGGCAAAGCAGCAGAACGCGAATTCATTGCGGCCTCGGCCATCAGCAAACGACTGGCCGACCTGGAAACCACCCTGGGCACCCCCCTGCTGTACCGCCACACGCGCGGCGTGGACCTGACCCCGGCCGGCGAAAGCCTGCTGCACCACGCCCGCTCCGTGCTCTACAGCCTGGAGAAGATGCAGGGCGAGCTCAGCGAGTATGTGGACGGCGTGCGGGGCCATGTGCGCGTGCATGCCAGCATCTCAGCCATCGTGCAGTTCCTGCCCGAAGACCTGGGCGCCTTCATCCGGGCGCACGAGCAGGTCAAGATCGACCTCGAGGAACACCTGAGCACCGAGGTCGTGCGCGCCGTGCAGGAAGGCGCGGCCGATCTGGGCATCTGCAACGCCGGCGTGGGCACGGGCGAGCTGCAAACCCTGCCCTACCGGCAGGACCAGCTCGTGCTCATCGTGCCTGAAGGCCACGCACTGGCCTCGTCGGGTGCCATCGATTTCGTGCAGTCCCTGGACTGGGACCACGTGGGCCTGCACGCCACCAGCTCCATCTACCTGGCCATGCGCGAAGCCGCCGCCGCGGCGGGCCGCAGCATCCGCCTGCGCATCCACGTCACAGGTCTGGATGCCATGTGCCGCATGATCCATAACGGCCTGGGCGTGGGTGTGATGCCACGTCGCGCCTTCGAACTCATGCACGGCGTAGGCGATCTGGCCTGCGTCGAACTCAAAGACGACTGGGCGCAGCGCCGCATCGAGCTCGTCGCCCGCGATTTTTCCACCCTGCCCGTCACCGCACGGTTGCTGGTGGATCACCTCACGGCCGCACCCGCGGCCTAAAATTGAAGACCCCACCGAGGACACACACCATGGGACGCACCCTTTACGACAAGATCTGGGACGAACACGTCGTCCACACCGAAGAGGACGGCACCGCCGTGCTCTACATCGACCGCCATCTGGTCCATGAAGTGACCAGCCCCCAGGCCTTCGAGGGCCTGCGCCAGGCAGGCCGCAAAGTCTGGCGTGTGTCGTCTATCGTCGCTACCGCCGACCACAACACGCCCACCACGGGCTGGGAGCTGGGCTACGACGGCATCGCCGATCCCATCAGCAAGGAACAGATCACCACGCTGGACGCCAACATCAAGGCATCGGGCGCTGCGGCCTTCTTCCCTTTCCTCTCCAAGCGCCAGGGCATCGTGCACGTGATCGGCCCCGAGAACGGTGCCACGCTGCCAGGCATGACGGTGGTCTGCGGTGACAGCCACACCTCCACCCACGGCGCCTTCGGCGCACTGGCCCACGGCATCGGCACCAGCGAGGTCGAGCACGTCATGGCCACGCAGACCCTGCTGGCCAAGAAGGCCAAGAACATGCTGGTGCGCGTGGACGGGCAGTGCCCCAAGGGCGTGACCGCCAAGGACATCGTGCTGGCCATCATCGGCAAGATCGGCACCGCCGGCGGCACGGGCTACACCATCGAGTTCGCGGGCTCGGCCATTCGTGCCCTGTCCATGGAAGGACGCATGACCGTCTGCAATATGGCCATCGAAGGCGGCGCGCGCGCCGGCCTCGTGGCCGTGGACGACAAGACCATCGACTACGTCAAGGGTCGCCCGCTCGCGCCCACCGGCGTGGAGTGGGACCAGGCCGTGGCTTACTGGAAGACCCTGCACTCCGACCCCGACGCGAAGTTCGACACCGTGGTCGAGCTCGACGCCGCGGCTATCCTGCCCCAGGTTACCTGGGGCACCTCTCCCGAGATGGTGCTGGGCATCGACGGGCGTGTGCCTGATCCGGACAAGGAGAAAGATGCCAACAAACGGAGCGCCATTGAACGCGCGCTGACCTATATGGGCCTGCAACCAGGCAAAGCACTGGCCGACATCACCATCGACAAGGTTTTCATCGGCTCCTGCACCAACAGCCGCATCGAGGACATGCGCGAGGCCGCTGCCGTCGTGAAGAAGCTGGGCCAGAAGATCTCCAAGGACGTCAAGCTGGCCCTCGTGGTCCCCGGCTCGGGCCAGGTCAAGGAACAGGCCGAGCGCGAGGGCCTGGACCAGATCTTCAAGGCTGCGGGCTTCGAGTGGCGCGAACCCGGCTGCTCCATGTGCCTGGCCATGAACGCCGACCGCCTGGAGCCCGGCGAGCGCTGCGCCTCCACCAGCAACCGCAACTTCGAAGGACGTCAGGGCGCCGGTGGCCGCACCCACCTGGTCAGCCCGGCCATGGCCGCTGCTGCGGCCATCAACGGCCACTTCGTCGACATCCGCAAATTCTCCTGAGGTCCACCATGCAGCAATTCACCGTGCACAATGGTCTCGTGGCCCCCATGGACCGCGAGAACGTCGACACCGACGCCATCATCCCCAAGCAGTTCCTCAAGTCCATCCGCAAGACGGGTTTCGGCCCCAACCTCTTCGACGAATGGCGCTACCTGGACCCCGGCTACCCCGGCCAGGACCCCAAGAGCCGCAAACCCAACCCGGACTTCGTGCTGAACCAGCCGCGTTACGCCGGCGCTTCGGTGCTGCTGGCGCGCAAGAACTTCGGCTGTGGCTCCTCGCGTGAGCACGCGCCCTGGGCCATCGACCAGTACGGCTTCCGCGCCATCATCGCGCCGAGCTTTGCCGACATCTTCTTCAACAACTGCTTCAAGAACGGCCTGTTGCCCATCGTCCTGCCCGAAGCCACCGTGGCCCAGCTCTTCGACGAATGCGCCGCCTTCCCCGGCTACAGCCTGACCGTGGACCTGGAGCGCCAGGTCATCGTCAAGCCGCAAGGCGAGGAAATCCCCTTCGACGTCCAGCCCTTCCGCAAATACTGCCTGCTCAACGGCTTTGATGACATCGGCCTGACCCTGCGCCACAAGGACAAGATCGCCGCCTTCGAAGCCGAACGCCTGGCCAAGAAGCCCTGGCTCGCCCACACGATGGTCGGCTGATTACTCTCAATTTGATAGCAAAGAAATCGCATGAAAATCGCAGTTCTGCCGGGTGACGGCATCGGTACCGAAATCGTGGCCGAGGCCGTCAAGGTCCTCAACGCACTCGACCTGAAGTTCGAGATGGAATCGGCCCTGGTCGGCGGCGCCGCCTACGAGGCCCACGGCCACCCGCTGCCCGAATCCACCCTCCAACTTGCCAAGGAAGCCGACGCCATCCTGTTCGGCGCCGTGGGCGACTGGAAATACGACAAGCTCGACCGCCCCCTGCGTCCCGAGCAAGCCATCCTGGGCCTGCGCAAGAACCTGGGCCTGTTCGCCAACTTCCGCCCCGCGATTTGCTACGAGCAACTGGTGGGCGCATCGAGCCTCAAGCCCGAGCTGATCGCGGGCCTGGACATTCTCATCATCCGTGAGCTGACCGGTGACATCTACTTTGGCCAGCCGCGCGGCCGCCGCACGGCGGTGGACGGGCACTTCCCCGGCGCCGAGGAAGCCTTTGACACCATGCGCTACTCGCGCCCCGAGATCGAGCGCATCGCCCATGTCGCCTTCCAGGCTGCCCGCAAGCGCAACAAGAAGGTCACCAGCGTGGACAAGGCCAACGTGCTGGAAA
>CAMLQP010000251.1 GCA_946482115.1 uncultured Comamonadaceae bacterium | reverse complement strand
AGCTACGGCATCGCCTACGGCATGGGCCTGACGGCCGAGAAGGTGGCGCAGCAGTGGAAGGTGTCGCGCGACGCGCAGGACGCGTTTGCGGTGCAATCGCACCAGCGCGCCGTGATCGCCATGAAGAACGGCGAGTTCAGCGACGAGATCACGCCGGTGACGGTGCAGGAACGCAGCGTCGATCTCGACTCGGCCGAGGTCTCGGTCACCGAACGCGTTGTCAGCCTGGACGAGGGCGCCCGTCCCGATACCTCGCTAGAAGGCCTGGCCAAGCTGCGCACCGTGTTCGCCGCGCGCGGCTCGGTGACCGCTGGCAACAGTTCGCAGACCAGCGACGGCGCGGGCGCGCTGATCCTGGTGAGTGAGGCCGCGCTCAAGCGCTACAACCTCACGCCGCTGGCCCGCTTCGTGAGCTACGCCAGCCGTGGCGTGCCGCCGCACATCATGGGCATCGGTCCGGTCGAGGCCATTCCGGCCGCGCTGAAGTACGCTGGCTTGAAGCAGGACGACATCGACTGGTTTGAGCTGAACGAAGCCTTTGCCGCGCAGTCGCTCGCGGTGATGAACACGCTCGGCCTGGACCCGTACAAGGTCAATCCGATGGGCGGCGCCATCGCGCTGGGCCACCCGCTGGGCGCGACCGGCGCCATCCGCTCCGCCACCGTGGTGCACGCCCTCAAACGGCACAACAAGAAGTACGGCATGGTCACGATGTGCGTGGGCATGGGGCAGGGCGCGGCGGGCATCTTTGAACGGATGTGAGGCGTTGAGCGGGCGTGCAGCGGGGGCGTTCGTTGATGCCAACCGAACGGCAGCCCCGCTCAAGTCTGCGAAACGCTCAGCCACGGCCAGCGCGCCTGGTAGCTGGCCACTTTGCTTGCAAACAGTTCCGGGAATGGCGTCAGGGGGTTGGGGGTGAGCCGTCCCTCGTACATGCCTTCCAGGCCGTTGGGGGCGTGCACGTCGTCGGGTCGCACGGCGACGCATGTTTCGAGGACAAGAAAACGCCGGATGCCGTCTTCGGACGACGCCAGCGCAGGGCAGGGTCGACCGAAGTGCCGCGGATACCAAAGGTGAACCCGTGCCTGGTTGGCAACCTCGACGTGCACACCGAGATCCCCGTAGAGTGCGTCGGCCCTGGACTGGGCTTGTTGCTCGCTTTTTTCGCTCAGGTCGCTGGGGTCGAAATAGAAGATGTCGTAGTCCTTGATGTCAGCCTCTGGCGCGTTGGCACTCCGAAGATTCCACACCGTCTGAAACAGGCAACCGGCCACCAGCCATGCATGCGGCAATGCCAGCGCCGGCCAGCGCGCCAGGATGGCCGCATTGATCGGATTGGTGGATATCTCGCGCAGAAACTCGTTGGACATGGCGGATTGAATGGGCTGGTGCGCTGGGCCTGGGTTTCATCGGATGCCGACCCAAACGACTGAAGGTTTTCTCCAACGCAACGAGACTCTGTGTTTATGAACGCCTCACATCCCTTTGACACTGCCATTGCCCTGGCGCCACAAGGCGACGGGCAGTACACGGGTGCGACCTCGCCAGCCTACGCCAACATGGTCGGCCCGTTCGGCGGCATCACGGCGGCCACGGCGCTGAACGCGGTGATGTTGCATCCGGCGCTGCTGGGCGAGCCGCTGTCGCTGACGGTGAACTTCTGTGCGGCATTGGCCGACGGTCCGTTCGTGGTATCGGCACAGCCGGTGCGCACAAACCGGTCGACACAGCACTGGGTGGTGGCCATCACGCAGACCGGTTCGTCCGGTGAGAACGAGACCGTGGTCACGGCCTCGGTGGTCACCGCCGCGCGGCGCACGACCTGGAGCGTGGACGACGAGCCCATGCCCGCCGTGCGCGGGCCGGACGAGGTCAAGCCCTACACCGTGCCTTCGCCAGTGGAGTGGATCCGGTGCTACGAGCTGCGGCCCATCGAGGGCGCGATCCCGCGCACCTGGGACGGCAGCGGCAGCGACAGCCGCTCGCGCCTGTGGATGCGCGAGGCGGAGCCGAGACCGCTGGACCTGTGCGGCCTCGCCGCGCTGGCCGATGTGTTCTTCCCGCGCATCTGGCTGCGCCGCGCGACCCATGTGCCGGCCGGCACGGTGTCGATGACGGTGTATTTCCACGCCGGCTCGGTCCAGCTGGCCGAGGTCGGCCACGGATGGGTGCTGGGCCAGGCGCGCGCCCAGGCCTTCCGCAACGGCTTCTTCGACCAGACCGCGCTGCTCTGGAGCGAGGCCGGGCACCTGCTGTGCTCCAGCCACCAGGTGGTCTATTACAAGGAATAGCGGCGGAGCGTGGGGCGCGTTCTGTTCAGGGGCGGCCCAGGAACAGGTACAGACCCGTGTACCCCTTGGGCGCACTCACCACGCTCAGGTACAGCGGCCCCATGCCCGTGTCCGCGCCAAGGAACAGGCTGGTGCCCCAGCGCAGTCCGTGGATGCTGATGTCGCGCCGGCTGGCCCAGGCGTTGCCCGCCTCCAGCGACCCGCCCGCGAACAGCGCGCGCGCCACGCCCACATTCCAGGGCAGGCGCTGGTAATACGTGACCCGCCCGAACAGCAGGTAGTTGCCGGCGACCTGGCCCACGCGGTAGCCCGAGAGCTGCTGGAAGCCGCCGAGCGAAAACTCGTCGATGGCTCCCACCGGTACGCGCGTGGCGCGGGCGAAGCGGGCGCCGATGTTCAGCGTGTGCACGCCCCAGGAGTGCACCGCGCTGCCGTTCATTTCCAGCCGGTTGAACGTGGCGTCGTCGCCCCCGGTGCTCAGGCGACGCCGGCCCACGCCCAGCTCGCTCTGGAAGCGGTAGCCCGACGAGGGGAAGTTGGCGAAGTCCAGCTGGTCCGAGATCAGCGCAGCGCGCACGCCGACGTCGCGCCACTTCTGTGTGGCGATGACCTCGCTGTCGTCGATCTCGCGCGAGACCAGCTCGGGCGTGGCTTTGTGCAGGCCCAGCTGCACCCCCAGGCGCAGGTCGCCGTAGCGCCCCAGCAGGCCGATCGGCCAGCCGTAGTCGGCGCCCAGCTTCAGGCCCTGCCGTGTGCCGGTGCCCAGCGCCTGTCCATCCGCGCCGTAGACCTCCAGCCGCTTGAGGCTGGCGTCCACATAGCCCGCGACGAAGCTGTCGTTGGCCCGGCCCAGCGGCTGGTAGAGCTCCGAAAGGGCTGCGAGCGAGGCGCCGATCTGCAGCCGGTTGCGCCACTCGGCGCCGCTGTCGTTGAACCAGTGGCGGTTGTGTCCGATCAGCAGGTTGAAGTCGCCGCGACCGTCGAAGTCGGTGCGCAGGTCCAGACCCAGGCGCAGGTAGTTGGGGCCCCAGTCGTTCTCGCGCAGGCCGATCACCAGCGTCTCGTCGGTGTTGTCGCGCACCCGCTCCAGCCGGTAGTCGACGCGGTCGTAGTCGCCCGTGGCCGAGAGCTTCTGCAGGTCGGCCTCGATCTGGGGCACGTTGACCCGCTGCCCGGGCGCGGTGTCCAGCGCCAGCGCCAGCGGTTCGACCCGGCTCTCGGGCACGCCCTCGAAGCGCACCGCCTTGATCTGGCCCATGCGCTCGGCGTAGGCCTGTGCGTTCATGCCGCGGCTGGCCTGCCACTGCGCGTAGCCGGCCGGGTCCGCTGAGAAGCGCCTGAGCGCCTCGGCCACGCTGCGCGCGTGGTCCAGGCCGATCTTCACCAGCTCGGGCGCCTTCTCGAAGTCGGCCGAGGTCAGCTTGCCCAGCGAGGGCTGGATCAGCAGGTCGGCGGGCGTGAGCGTGGCGATGCTGGCCTGCACGTTCTGCTCGGTCAGGATGTTGACCATCTGCGTGGTGATGCCCAGCAGGCTGCCCAGGGTCTCGCGACCGGCCAGCGGCGTGCCGATGTTGACCGCAATGATCACGTCCGCGCCCATGCGGCGCGCCACGTCCACCGGCAGGTTGTTCACCAGCCCGCCGTCGCCCAGGATCTGCCCTTCCAGGTCCAGCGGCGCGAACACGCCCGGCACCGACATGCTGGCGCGCATGGCCGCAGCCAGATCGCCGTGGTCCAGCACCACCGCTTTGCCGGTCTCCATGTCGGTCGCGACGGCACGGAACGGCGTCGGCAGTCCGTCGAAGGTGGCGAGCAGCCGGGTCGAGAGCGTGTAGCGGCGCAGCAGCAGCTCCAGCGAGCGCGTCGACACCGCGCCCGTGGGCAGGCGGAACTCGCCATCGCGAAAGCCGATCTCCAGCACCGGCGAGAGCTCGAAGTCCTCCTCCTTGCGGCGCTGCGAGAGCAGCTGGCGCGGCACGCGGCGCTCGAACACGTCGCCCCAGTCCACCTTGAGCAGCTCGCGTTCGAGGTCGTCGGCGCCCATGCCGGCGGCGTACAGGCCACCGATGATCGCGCCCATCGAGGTGCCGACGATCATGTCCACCGGCACCTTCATTTCTTC
>CAMLQP010000250.1 GCA_946482115.1 uncultured Comamonadaceae bacterium | reverse complement strand
CAGAGCGCGGCGGCGGCGCAGAGCCTGAAGGAGCAGGCGCAGAGGCTGGCGCAGGCCGTGGCGGTTTTCAGGCTCGGCTGAAGCCGGATACCGCACAATCCGATGGTCATGCGCTCCCGCACCAACCTGACCACCGCTTCCCGTCGATCCATTGAAGGCCTGGTGCCCCAGGTGGCTGCTGCCGCTGCCGCGGCGGGCAGCCGGCTGCAGTCGCGCCTGTTCCAGCTGCTGGGCGCCAGCCTGGACGGCCTGACCGACATGGTGCTGATCACCGAGGCGGCGCCGCTGGACGCGCCGGGGCCGCGCATCGTGTTTGCCAACCGCGCCATGCTGGCGCAAAGCGGCTATGAGCTGGAACAGGTGCTGGGCGCCACCCCGCGGCTGTTCCAGGGGCCGCAGACCCAGCGCGAGGCGCTGGACCGCGTGCGCCAGGCACTGACCCAGTGCCTGCCCGTGCGCGTCGAGCTGATCAACCACGCCCGCGATGGCCACCCCTACTGGGTGGACATGGAAATCGTGCCGGTGCCCGACGAGCGCGGGCATGTCACGCATTTCCTCTCGATCCAGCGGGACATCACCGGCCGCGTCGAGATCGACGCCGCGCTGCGCGACAGCGAGGAGCGCTACCGCAGCCTGACCGAGCTGTCGTCCGACTGGTTCTGGGAGCAGGACGAGCATTTCCGCTTCACGCGCTTCGACGGCAACCTGCCGCCGGATTTCGTGCACGCCAACAGCGCCGGGCGGCACCCGTGGGACGTGAGGTCGTTCAACATGAGCGCGACCGACTGGGAGGCGCACCGCCGCATCCTGGAGGCCCACCTGCCTTTCCGCGATCTGGAGGTGCACCGGCCCCGGCCCGACGGCAGCAGCATCTGGACCGCCGTGAGCGGCGAGCCGATGTTCGACGCCCAGGGGCGTTTCCGCGGCTACCGGGGCGTCGGCAAGTACATCACCGACCGCAAGCACGCCGAGCTGGCGCTGCAGCAGGCCAACGACCTGCTGCGCGTGAGCCTGGAGAACATGCGCCAGGGCCTCGTCATGGTGGACCGGGATGGCCGCCTGCACCTGCACAACCGGCGCTTCCTGGAGCTGCTCAACCTGCCCGATTCGGCGGTGGCCCCCGGTGCCACCGCGATGTCGGTGCTGGCCTTCCAGATCGCCCGCGGCGATCTCGGCGACGATGTCGAGCGTCACAGGGCAGACATCGAATCGCTGGTCGGCGGCCGGCACTCGTCCTCCGACCTGACCTATGTGCGCCGCACGCCGTGGGGGCGTGTGATCGAGATCAGCACCCGGGTGCTGGACCAGGGCGGTTTCGTGCGCACGTACACCGACCTCACCGAGCACCTGCAGGCCCAGGAGGCCCTGCGTGACAGCGAGGAGCGCTTCCGCCAGCTCACCCGCCTGTCGTCCGACTGGTACTGGGAGCAGGACGCCGAACTCCGGTACACCCGGGTCGAAGGGCGGGGCCTGTCGGAAACCGAGCACCTCTACCTCGGCAAGACGCGCTGGGAGCTGGGCGCCCTCAACATGGCCGAGGCCGACTGGGCCGCGCACCGTGCGGTGCTGGAGGCCCGCCAGGATTTCCACCAGCTCGAGCTGCACCGCCGGGCGAACGATGGCAACAGTTTCTGGGTGTCCATCAGCGGCACGCCGATCTTCGACGCGCAGGGCCGTTTCAAGGGCTACCGGGGCGTGGCGCGCAGCATCACCGCAACCAAGCGTGCCGAGCTCGACGCACGGGACCGGCTGGCGTTCAGCCAGCGCCTCACGGCGAACGTGCCGGGCATGGTCTACCAGCTGCAGCGCGCGGCCGACGGCAGCTACAGCTTCCCGTTCGTCAGCGACGGCGTGCGCGAACTCTTCGAGCTCGACCCGCAGACCGTGACGGCGGGCAAGGCCGCCAGCATCCTCGAGCGCATCCAGGCCCAGGACCGTGACGCGATCCGGCAGGGGCTGGACCGCTCGCGCCGCGAGATGGCGCCCTTCGTGCTGGAATACCGCGTGCAGCGGCCCGACGGCAGCGTGCGCTGGCATGCCACGCAGGCGCGGCCGGCGCCCCTGGCCCAGGACGTGGTGGTCTGGTACGGCTATGCCAGCGACATCACCGAGCGCGTGCGGGTGGGCGAGCGCCTGCGCGAGGCCAACGAGCTGCTGGAGGTCACGCTGTCCAGCCTGAGCCAGGGCGTGGTGATGTTCGACCCCGAAGGCCGGGCGGTGTTCTACAACCGGCGCTTCCTGGAGCTGATGAACTTCCCGCAGTCCCTCATGAACCGCCAGCCCACGCTGGAACAGATGGTGGACTTCCAGTACGAGCGCGGGGATTTCGGCCAGGCCACGCGCGAAGAGGCCGCCGGTTACGGCCGCATGGACGTGGGTGGCCGTCGCCTGATCGCCCCCGGCCAGTACGTGCGCCGTCGCGCCGACGGCCGCTCGGTCGAGATCAAGACCCGCGAGCTGGCCTCCGGCGGCTGGGTGCGCACCTATGCCGACGTGACCGACTACTTCGATGCCCAGGAGGCGCTGCAGCGCAGCGAGGAGCGGCTGGCCCTGGTGCTGCAGGGCTCGAACGACGGTGCCTGGGACTGGAACCTCGAAACTGGCGAGGCCTATTTCTCGCCGCGCTGGTGGGCCATGCTGGGTTACCGGGCCGACGAGCTGCCGAGCCGGCCCGCGCTGTGGGGCGAGCTGACCCATCCGCTGGACAGCCTGCGGGTTAGCGCCGAGATGGAGGCGGTCCTGGGCGACGGCACGCAGAGCTTCGAGCTCGAGTTCCGCATGCGCCATCGCGATGGCCACGACATCAACGTGCTCGACCGCGGCTTCATCTCGCGCGACGCCTCGGGCCGGGCGGTACGCCTGGCCGGCACGCTGACCGACATCACCGCCCGCAAGCGGCTGGAGCAGCGGCTGGAGGAGAGCGAGGCGCGCCTGAGCGCGCTGTTCGAGGCCATCCCGGACCGCATCTGGCTCAAGGACCTGGAAGGCCGCTACGTGCTCAGCAACCCCGGCAAGGCGGCGATGTACGGTCGCACCGTCGAGCAGATGCTGGGTCGCACCGAGCGTGAGCTGGTGCCCGACATGGCCGCCGAGTACGAGGATACCGACCGTCGCGCGCTCAACGCCGACGCCCCCGTGGTCTACGAACAGGAGGTGCCGCTGCGTCCGGGTGGTCCGGCCGGCGTGTTCGAGGTCATCAAGCGCGCGGTGCACGACCACGCGGGCGAGCCCATCGGCGTGCTAGGCGTAGCGCGCGACATCACCGAGCGCAAGCGCGCCGAGGCGCAGATCGAACGCCTGGCCTTCTACGACCCGCTGACCCAGCTCTGCAACCGTCGCCTGTTCCAGGACCGGCTGGAGCAGGCCCAGGCCGCCAGTGCGCGCAGCGGCGAATGGGCGGCGGTCTGTTTCATCGACCTGGACAACTTCAAGGACCTCAACGACACCCTGGGCCACGACACTGGCGACCAGTTGCTGCGCCAGGTGGGCGAACGCCTCAAGGGCGTGGTGCGCGAGCAGGACACGGTGGCGCGCCTGGGCGGCGACGAGTTCGTGGTGCTGGTCGAGCAGCTCGGCGCCGATCCGGGCGCCGCCGCGCTGTACGCCAACCAGGTCGGCCAGAAGATTCTGGGCGAGCTCAACGCGCCTTACGAGCTTTCGGGCGGCTGGCACCACAACACGCCCAGCATCGGCGTCACCCTGTTCCGCCACCACGAGGAGCGCACCGAGGACATCCTCAAGCGTGCCGACCTGGCCATGTACCAGTCCAAGTCGGCCGGCCGCAACACCGTGCGCTTCTTCGACCCCAACATGCAGGCGGTGGTGCTGGCGCGCTCGGCGCTGGAGCGCGACCTGCGCCAGGCGCTGGCCGGCAGCCAGCTGCTGCTGTACTACCAGTCGGTGGTCAATGCCCAGGGCCGCACCACGGGCTACGAGGCGCTGCTGCGCTGGCAGCACCCCGAGCGCGGCATGGTCTCACCGGCGGATTTCGTGCCGGTGGCCGAGCAGACCGGGCTGATCCTGCCCATGGGCCAGTGGGTGCTGCAGACCGCCTGCGAGCAGCTGGCGCGCTGGGCACGGGATCCGGCCCGCGCCCAGCTGACGCTGGCCGTGAACCTGAGCGCGCGCCAGCTGCGCCAGAACGACTTCGTCTCCGAGGTCGAGGCCGTGCTGCGCGAGACCGGTGCGCGGCCCGAGCGCCTCAAGCTGGAGCTGACCGAAAGCCTGCTGCTGCACGACATCGAGGAAACCATTCTTAAAATGCAGCAGTTGGCGGCCCTGGGCATACGCTTCGCACTGGACGACTTCGGCACCGGCTATTCCTCGCTGAGCTACCTCAAGCGCCTGCCGCTGTCGCAGCTCAAGATCGACCAGTCGTTCGTGCGCGACCTGCTCACCGACCCCAACGACGCCGCCAT
>CAMLQP010000249.1 GCA_946482115.1 uncultured Comamonadaceae bacterium | reverse complement strand
GCTCCACCAGCATTTCCACCAGCGCCATGCCGGCGGTGATGGAGGGAAAGAACGACGGCCCTTCGACCGAGAAGCGCAGGCACAGGTCGGCCGGGCGTGCGATGGGCGAGACCACGCTGTCGCTGAGCGCGACCACGCGGCAGCCGGCGGCACGCGCCGCCTCGGCCACGCGCACCGCCTCGGTGGAATAGGGCGCGAAGCTGGCCACCACCACCGCGTCGCCGGGGGCGAGGGGGCGCAGTTCCAGCTCCAGCGTGCCGGCGTCGCCGCGGATCAGGGTCACGTCCTGGCGGAACAGGCGGTATTCGTAGTGCAGCGCAAAGGCCAGCGGGAAACAGGCGCGGAAGCCCGCGATGTGGACGCGCGGCGCGTCTTCCAGCAGCCGCGCGGCGCGGTCGATCACGGGGTCGGTCTGGTCCAGCAGGTGGTCCAGGTTCTGGCGCTGGGCGGCCACCCATTCGGCGGCGCCATGGGCCGCGCCCACCAGCCCCTGGGCGCGCCGCGCGTAAGGCTGCGGCGCGGCCTGCCAGGCGCGCACGTACAGCTCGCGCAGCGGGGGCCAGCCGTCAAACCCCAGCTGCTGCGCGAAGCGGATCAGCGCCGCCGGCGCCACGCCGGCCTGCTGCGCGATGCGGCGCATGGAATTGACGGGCACCTCCTGCGGGTGGTCCAGCAGGTGGCGGGCCACCTGCTGGAAACGCGGGCTCAGGCTGCCGAAGGCCTGGTGCAGGTGGGTCTGCAGCGCCTCCAGCGACTCGAAAGGAGAAGGGGTGTCCGCCATGGCGGGGATTATGTCCCCGCCCCCGGCCGGGTCCGGCTCAGTAGTGGCTGGCGCCCCACAGGCGGGCCGGCGGCTCGATCAGGTGGGCCAGGCCGCTGCGCTGCAGCATGCGGTCGCAGGCGGCCTGGGCCTGCTCCAGCACCTCGGTCTCGTCCACCGTCAGCACGCGCCGGTTCTGCATGATCACCCGGCCGTCCACGATGGTGGTGTCGACGTCGGCCGCATTGGCGAAGCTGGTGACGCGCATGACCGGCATGTTCAGCGGCATCAGGTGCGGCTTGAACAGGTCGACCAGGATGATGTCGGCGCGCTTGCCGGCCTCCAGCGAGCCGATCTCGTGGTCCATGCCGAGCGCGCGGGCGGCGTCGATGGTCACCATCTCCAGCACCTTGCCGTGCGGCAGCACGTCGGGGTCTCGGAAGTGGCGGCGGTGGTAGTGCATGCACTGGAACATGTGGCGGAACATGTCGAAGCCCCGGTCTGGCGCCGAGCCGTCCGAACCGATCACCACGTTGACGCCACGCTCGATCAGCTCAGGCACCGGGCAGCGGCCCTTGATGGACATGATGGCGCTGGGGTTGTGCACGATGTGGGTGCCGGTTTCCTGCGCCGCCACCATGTCGGCCTCGGTGAGGTCGATGCTGTGCGACATGAACGAGCGCGGCCCCAGCAGGCCCAGCCCGCGCGCCAGCGCGATGGTGCCGTTGCGGTGGCCGTCCTGCGTGAGACCCAGGCCGTGGCGCTGCGCCAGCGCCGCGCCGTCGGCGGCCTGGCGCTCGAACTGCGCGCGCAGCCCCTGGTGCGCGTCCTCGTGCATGGGCGCAAACACCGGCAGGTTGACGGCGATGCGGACGCGGCCGCCGGCGCGGCCGTGGTTGTCGCGCACGATCTGCTCGCACACCGCCATCATGGTCTCGGCGTCGATCTCGCGCCCGGTGGGCGGCTCGGTGGACCAGTCCACGTAGCGGCGCGGCGCGGGTGGGCGCGAGGGGCCGACCGCCAGCACAGAGCGGGTGCCGGCACGCTCGATCGCGTCGCAGTGGGCACGCGCGTAGCGCGGGTCGTCCACGCGCATGATGGAGTCGCCGCCGCCGAACAGCGAGACGCCGGTGGTGACGCCGGCCTTGATCTTCTCGAGCGCGGCCAGCCCGGCCTCGGCGCCCCAGAAGTGCTCGTCCGAGGCGCTGGTGTAGACCTGGGCGGCGGCCTCCATCCAGGCGCTGGCGTCGCCGCCGGTGCCCATGGTGCGCAGCATGCCGTGGCCGGCGTGGGCGTGGCTGTCGATCAGGCCGGGCAGCACCGCCTTGCGGCGGGCGTCGATCACCTGGCGGGCGGCATAGCGGGCACGCAGGTCGGCGGCGTCGCCCACGGCCACGATGCGGCCGTCGTGCACCGCGACCGAGGCGTTGTCCAGCACCCGCCGCTGCGGGTCCAGCGTGATGACGGTGCCGTTGTCGATGAGGAGGTCTATGGGGGTCGGGTTCATGGGCGGTTCCGTCGGCAAGGAGACAAGTCTAGGCCGCGCGCGGCAGGACGCGAACCGGCTGCGCGCTGGCGCCCACAGCGTGGCAGGCGACGGCCGAACCGTCGCCCAGGGTGCGCAGGGGCGGCGCCTCGCGGCGGCACACCTCGGCCGCGGCGGGGCAGCGCGGGTGGAAGCTGCAGCCGGGCGGCGGCGCCAGCGGGCTGGGCAGGTCGCCCGCGGGCGCGCCGGCACTGCGCCGGCCCTGGCCCACGCGCGGGATCGCGTCCAGCAGCAGCTGGGTGTAGGGGTGGCGCGGGGTGGCAAACAGGGCCTCGGTGGGCGCCACTTCGACCAGGCGGCCGAGGTACATCACCCCCACGGTGGCCGACACGAAACGCACCACCGCCAGGTTGTGGCTGATGAACAGCGTGGTCAGGCCCTCTTCCTGCTCCAGGCGCTTGAGCAGGTTGAGGATCTGCGCCTGCACCGACACGTCCAGCGCCGAGGTGGGTTCATCGCACACCAGGAAGTCGGGTTCGCCGGCCAGCGCCCGCGCGATGGACACGCGCTGGCGCTGGCCGCCCGAGAATTCGTGCGGGTACTTCTGCGCGTCGGCGGCCGACAGGCCCACGCGCTCCAGCAGTTCACCCACGCGGCCTTCGATCTCGGACGCCGGACGCAGCCGCTGGAAGGCCATGGGCTCGGCGATGGTGCGGCCGATGCGCCAGCGCGGGTTGAGCGATGCGTAGGGGTCCTGGAACACCATCTGCACGCGTGGCGCGCGGGCGGCCTGCGCGCCGGCGAAGCGCACCGTACCGTCGCTCGGCCGGTCCAGCCCGGCGACGATTCGCGCCAGCGTGGTCTTGCCGCAGCCGGACTCGCCGACCAGGCTGAAGGTGCTGCCGCGCGGTATGGACAGGCTGACGCCGTCGAGGGCGCGCACGGTGCGGCCCTGCGCCACGAAGCGGCGCGAGAGCTGGTCGATCTGGAGCAGGGTGTCGCGGGTCATTCGATAACCTCCGCCATGTCAAGGGTTTCGGTCACGGGGTGCCAGCAGGCCACCTGCACCCCCCGGAAGTCCTGCGGCGCGGGACGCTCCTGGGCGCAGCGCGGGCTGGCGCCCGGGCAGCGCGGGTGGAAGGCGCAGCCGGTCGGCCGGGCCGACAGACGGGGCATGGCGCCGTCGATCTGCTGCAGCCGTTCCGGGGTGTGCTCCAGCGGCGGTATGGAGCGCATCAACCCCTGCGTGTAGGGGTGCGAGGGCCGGCGCACGATATCCTCGACCGCGCCGATCTCGGCCACGCGGCCGGCGTACATCACGGCCACGCGGTCGGCGTTCTCCGAGATCACACCCATGTCGTGCGTGACCAGCAGCACCGCCGTGCCACGCTCGCTGCACAGACGGCGCAGCAGGTCCAGCACCTGGGCCTGCACCGAGACGTCCAGCGCGGTGGTGGGTTCGTCGGCGATCACCAGGTCGGGCTCGGCGCACAGGGCCAGCGCGATCACGATGCGCTGGCGCATGCCGCCCGAGAACTGGTGCGGGTAGGCGTCGACACGCTCGGCCGGCGACGGGATGCCGACCCGGCGCAGCCAGTCGATGGCGCGCTCGCGCGCTTCGGCGGCCGTGAGCGGCAGGTGGGTGCGCAGCGTCTCGACGATCTGGTCGCCCACGGTGAGCAGCGGGTTGAGGCTGACCAGCGGGTCCTGGAAGATGGCCGCGATGCGGCGGCCGCGCAGCGCGCGCAGCCGGGACGGGGGCAGCTCCAGCAGCGGTTCGCCGTCAAAGTCGATCCGGCCGGCGGCCACGTGCGCGGGCGCGTCGAGCAGGCCCAGGACGGCCATGCCGGTGAGCGACTTGCCGGCGCCGGACTCGCCGACGAAGCCCAGGATTTCGCCGCGCGCGATGTCGAAACTCACGTCGTCCAGCGCCAGCAGGGGGCCGTGCCGGGTCGGTATCTCCACGCGCAGGTGGCGCACCGACAGCAGGGGGGATGCGGTCATGAGGGGTTTCTCCTTGCCCGGTTCATTTCAATCGGGGGTTGAGCAGGTCGCGCAGCCAGTCGCCGAACAGGTTGACGCCCAGCACCAGCCCGATCAGCAGCAGGCCGGGCATGACGGTGATCCACCACTCACCCGAGAACAGCACCTCGTTGCCGATGCGGATCAGCGTGC
>CAMLQP010000248.1 GCA_946482115.1 uncultured Comamonadaceae bacterium | reverse complement strand
CACCGGCGTGCAGCCGCACTGGCTCAAGGCCATGCTCTCGTCCTACGCGCAGCTGGCGCGTGAGCCCTCGTTCGGCCTGCACGTGCTGCTGCTGGCCATGACCAGCGCCACCTTCTACGCCTTCCTCGGCGGCGCACCCATCGTGCTGGGCAGCTACGGCGTCAAACCCGACGGCATCGGTTTCTACATCATGGCCATCCCGGGCTCGTACATCGTGGGCAACTACCTGACCATGCACCTGTCGCACCGCATCAGCGAGCGCCGCATCATGCGCCTCGGTCAGGTGCTCACGGTCGGTGGTGTCGCGCTGATGTTGCTGCTGGCCTTGGCTGGCCTGAACACCCCGCTGGCGTTTGCGCTGCCGCTGGTGCTGCTGGGCATCGGCCACGGCCTGCTGGTGCCGCCGGCGCTGGCGGGCACGGTGGGGCTGGTGCCGGCGCTGGCGGGATCCGCCGCCGCAGTGGCCGGTCTGTCGCAGCAGCTGATGGGCGCGGTCGGCGGCTTTGCCGTCGGTCTGTTTCGCCACGAGGGCGCGGTCAACCTTGGCTGGCTCATGCTGGGCTTGGCGCTGTGCGGTGCCGCCGCGCAGTGGATGCTGCACCGGGGCTCGAAGCCGTGAACCCCAGTGCCCGCGCCATCGCGCGCCGGCTGACCGGTGTGGTCATGACTTTGGCGCTGGCAATCGGGTTGGCGGCTCTGCTCGGCGGCTGCAGCCTGCTGGTGCGCGAGCCACGGGTGCCGATGGAGGTGCTGTCCCTGCCGCGCGCCGCAGGAGCGCACAGCCCGACGCTGATCGTGTTCATGCCGGGTGCGCAGGAGGTGCCGCAGGACATCGTGCGCGAAGGCTTCGTCGAGCAGGTGCGTGCGCGCGGCATCGACGCCGACGTGGTGGTGGCCGACACGCACCTGGGCTATTTCTATGCCGGCGTGTTCGAGCAGCGGTTGCGCGAGGACGTGATCCAGCCAGCGCGGGCGCGGGGCTACCGCTCGGTCTGGCTGGCAGGCATCTCGCTGGGCGGCTTCGGCGCGCTGCGCTATGCGCGAGCCCATCCGGACGAGGTGGACGGCATCATCGCGCTCGCGCCCTATCTGGCGCCGCGGCTGGACCTGCAGGCGGTGTGGCAGGCCGGTGGTCTGGCGAACTGGCGGCCGGAGCGGCCACCCGGACCGCGGGAACATGAGCGTGCGCTGCTGCTCTGGCTCCAGGGGTATGGCGATCCCGCGCAGCAGCGGCCGCCCCTGCTCATTGGTCATGGCGACGACGATAGGCTCAAGCCCTTCGGACCGCTGATGGCCGGCCTCCTGCCCCCGGAACGCCTGCTCTCGGCGCCAGGCGGCCACGACTGGGCGCCCTGGAAGTCCATGTGGGCCGACGCGCTGGACCGCGCGCCGCTGCCGCGTGCCAATGGCGCCGGTTTGCGCTAGCCTGCGGGCCTCGACCGCTGCGGGAGCCCGCCATGGACCTGACCGCTTTCGTGTTCCTCGCCCCATTCGCGTTCCTGGCCTTGGTGCTGTGGATCGCCACGCGCACTGCGCGCCGGCACCGCGAACAGGCACAGGGTCAGTTGACCGCCGACGCTGCTGCGCGCGGCTGGACCTTCGAGAGCGGCACCGAAGGTCGGTTCGACCTGCAGCGCTGGTCGGGCCAGACCGATGGTCACCATTGGACGGCCGAATACCGCCGGAGCCGTCACCGCAAGAGTTCGGGCCCCACCCGCACCCACCGGCTGCGCTGGTGGACCGATGGTTTCGGCGGGCCGACCACGCCCATCCTGCTGATCGGCGTGCCGCGCGGCAAGGAACTGCCTGCGCTGCAACTGGCCGAGGGCGAAGGCCTGCTGGCGACCATGGCCCAGAAGGCTGCCGGCTTTGCCCTCGACAAGGCCCTGGACGCACACTTCGGTGAGGATGCGGGCCGGCAGATCGACGCACGCGCGCTGCGCATGGTCGAGGGCGTCGGGTTGCCTGGCTTCCTGCCGATGGCGGTGGACATCGCCCAGGCCCGTTACTGGCTCGACCAGCCAGCCCACCGCCAGGCCCTGCTGGCGCAGGTGGGCGATGCGGCCAGCGCCTTTTCCAACGAGCAAGACCGACCCTGGGTGCTGCTGCTGGGCCGGCGCCTCATGTTGGCGCAGCCGGTGGCGGTGCGCAGCACTGCCGATCTGGATCGCCTGGTCCGTGCCGGGGCGGCACTGGCCGAGGCGTTCCGGTGACAGCGCCGAGGCCGCCATCGCGGAAAATCGGGGGTTGTCCGAACCTGAACCGTGATCGAGGCCGCCCTTGCCATTGCCCCCACCCGTTGCCCGCACCCCCATGCACACCCGCCGCGTCGAATACCGCGGCTTCCGCCGCGACGACGGTCTGTGGGACATCGAGGGCGAGATGCTTGATACCAAGCCGCATGCCTTCGAAATCGAGAGCGAGGGCGAATGGGCCCCCAACGAACCGATCCACCACATGAGCATCCGGGTCACGGTCGACGAGGCCATGGTGATCCGCGATGTGCAGGTCTGCATGGATGCCCACCCGCACGATCCATGCCCGCAGGCCATGCCGCCGATGCAGGGCCTGATCGGCGAGACGCTGGGCAAAGGCTGGCGCAAGACCATCGAACGCCATCTGGGCGGCACCATCGGCTGCACCCATCTGCGCGAGCTGCTGTTCAACCTCGCCACCGCGGCCTTCCAGACCCGCTCGTCTTCGTTCGCGCCTGCGGGCGACGGACGTCCGCCCATGCACCTGGGCCAGTGCAAGGCCTGGGCCTTCGACGGACCGGTGGTCGAGAAGGTCTACCCCATGTTCTTCCGCTGGCAGCCACCACCGAAAGCCGCCGGCTGATCCGCATGGCCATCGAGATCCACTTCGACGCGGTCGACTGCGCGCCAATCGACTCCGCCACCGTGATGGTGCTGCGCGATGGCGCGCGCGGCCTGGAGGTGCTGATGGTGCGCCGTCACGGGGATTCGGGCGTGCTGGGTGGCGTACACGTGTTCCCGGGTGGCAAGCTGGACGCGCAGGACAGCGAGGCGGCGCTGCCGGGCCTGGACCACGACGCCGGCTGGTTTGCACAGGCGCTGGCCGAGCCCGGTCTGGCGCCGGTGGTGGCGCGCGGCCTGTTCGCCTCGGCGCTGCGCGAGACCCGCGAGGAATGCGCACTGGCGCTGCCAGCGGATTCGTTGTGGCCCTGGTCACGCTGGATCACGCCACGCCAGCCGTCGGTGACCCGCAAGCGCTTCGACACCCGCTTCTTCGTTGCCGTCGCGCCGCCGGACCAGGAGGCGGTGCACGACGACTTCGAGGCCACCGAGGTGGTGTGGGTGCCTCCGGCCGAAGGCTTGCGGCGCTACTGGGCCGGCGAGATCGACCTGGCGCCGCCGCAGATCATGAGCCTGGTGCAGCTGGCGCGCATCCGGGATGTGGTCGGGGCGCTCGACCTGGCTCGCCAGCGCCCGCCGGCCCTGATCGAGCCGCAGCCGTTCGACGACCACGGCGAGCGCGTGATCTGCTACCCGGGCGATCCCGCGCACCCGGTGCGCGAGCCCGCCTGGATCGGGCCGACACGGCTGCGCTACCGCAACCGGCGCTTCGAGCCAGAGGGCGGTCTGGCGGCCCTGCTGGGGGACTGAACAACGCTCAGAAACGACAACGCCCACTCGGAAGTGGGCGCTGAAGTGGAACGAATTCCTGGCGGAGAAGGAGGGATTCGAACCCTCGGTACAGGAGAACCTGTACGCCGGATTTCGAATCCGGTGCATTCGACCACTCTGCCACCTCTCCGCGGTCAAGCCCTGCATTCTAGCAGCAGCTTGGGTGTCGCTTTTTCCGCGACTCACCGACCCGGGCGCGGTGCGACAATGCCACCCACCCAGAGCGCATCACATGCTTGTCGACACCCAGCCCGCCACCTACCAGCACGTACCGGCCACCGCCGAGGTGCGAGACCAGTGGGTGAATTCACGGTTGATTGCCGTGCTCATGGACAACGTGATGCCCACCCTCGGGGCCGCCCTCATGGCCATTCCCCTGGTGGTCTTCATGCTGTGGAACGAGGTCAACCTGTTCGTGCTCCTGGGCTGGGTGATCGCGCTGCTCTTCATGATCGGGTTCCGCTACCGCATGCTGGGCGTCTACCGCCTCAAGTTTGACATTCAGGAAGGCTCGCGGCGCAAGACCTTCATCAGGCGCTACCAGTGGTCCTGGGTGGCCATCGCCTTCCTCTGGGCCAGTGTCGTGCCAATGAGCTACGGACGATCGGGTGTCGGGGTGCAGTTCATCTGCGGGATGCTGGTGATGGGCCAGGGACTGATTTCGCTGGTTTCGTTCAGCCCCTATCTGCCCGTGTTCCGCGTCTACGCCAACACCGTGGTGCTGGTGGTTGCGGGCGCTCTGGTCGCGGCGCCGTTCATGGTGTCCTCCCCGTCTCCCAACGCGA
>CAMLQP010000247.1 GCA_946482115.1 uncultured Comamonadaceae bacterium | reverse complement strand
TGATGGCGTCGTTGAGGCGGTAGGTGTTGCGGCCGCGCGCGAGCCCGTAGGCGAATTCGACGGCGATCAGCAACAAGAAGACCGGGGTGGCGAGGACGATGACCTGGCTGGGACTGAGATTCATGCGCGCGATTGTCGCGGCGATCAGGTCAGCGCGCCCCTCGCATCTACCCGAATGGAGCGCTCCACCCAGCCCGCGTGCAGGCCACCGCGCACGCCCGTCAGGCGCTCGTGCAGGTTGACCGTGGGGTCGCAGTGGCCGGGGATGAGCCAGACCGTCTCGCCGATAGCCGGCAGGCGGGCGCCGGGCCGCGCGGCGCGCAGGATGCCGTGCTCGTCGCCGCCGTTGGCATAGGCCAGGCCCTCGGGCCAGGCCACCTGTGGCAGGCCGCTGTCGATGGCGTGGCTCTTGTGGCCGGCGTCACAGACGGCGCGGTCGTCCTGGCGGCTGATGACCTGGGCCTTGACGAACAGGGCGTGCTCGAACGCGGGCGCGTCCTCGTTGGCGGCGTAGTCGGCGTCCATGAACAGGTAGGAGCCGGCCTGCAGCTCGTGCCAGACGCCGCTGGCCGCTTCCAGCCCGAAGGTGCCCGTGCCCGCGCCAGTGATGCACAGCGGGCCAAACCCGGCGCCCTCGATCAGGTCGCGGGTGCGGGCGGTGGCCTGCGCGGCCGCCGCAATGGAGGCCGTGCGCTCGGCTTGCGTGCGCTGGTGCTGGGCGCGGCCGTGGTAGGCCTGCAGGCCGGCCAGGCGCAGCAGCGGGTGCGCGGCCACCTGCCGCGCCAGGGCCAGCGCGGGTTCACCCGGCGCCACGCCACAGCGGCCCTGGCCAACGTCGATCTCTATGTACACATCTATGGACGACAGTGCCGTGGCGGCCAGCGCGGCTACGCCTTCGGCACTGTCCACCGCCAGGCCCAGCCGCCCGCCGCGCGCCGCCAGACGCTGGGCCAGCGCGGCCACGCGCGCCAGCTTGCGCGGCGCCACCACCTCGTTGGTGATCAGGATGTCGTCCACGCCGCCATCGGCCATGGCTTCGGCCTCGGCGGCCTTCTGCACGCACACGCCCACCGCGCCCGCGGCGACCTGCAGCCGCGCGAGCTCGGCGCTCTTGTGCATCTTGGCGTGCGGGCGCAGGCGCAGGCCGCGCTCGCGTGTGAAGGCGGCCAGGCGGGCGAGGTTGCGCTCCATGGCGTCGAGGTCCACCACCAGCGCGGGGGTGTCGATGTCCTGCACGTTCATGCGGTGGCTCATGTGGTGGATTCGTCCAGCGGCTGTTCGTCGCCTGCCTGCAGGTGGCCGGTATCGGCCCATCCCACCAGGCTCAGGCCCTGGCCGGTGCAGAGCAGGCGGTTGATGGCAGCGTTGTCCAGTGCCCAGGTGCGCGGGGCCTGCAGGTGCTGGCCGGTGGCGGCGCGGTAGAGCACGTCCATCACGCCGCCATGCGCCACCATCACCACCTGTTCGCCCGGGTGGCGGCGCGCCAGCTCCAGCACCGTGCCCACCACGCGCGCCTGCAGCTGCAGCAGGTTTTCGCCGCCTTCGGGCGCGAATTCGGGCACGCGCTGGCGCCAGGCCAGGGCCTGCGCGGGCCAGCCGGCCTCGATCTCGGCCCAGGTCTTGCCCTCGAACCGGCCGAAGTGGCGCTCGCGCAGGCCGGTGTGCGGGATGACGGCCAGGCCCTGGGCCTCGGCCACGGGCTGCGCGGTCTGGCGCGCGCGCGCCAGGTCGCTGCTGTAGACGGCGGCCAGCGGTTCGTCGCGCAGGGCCTGCGCCAGCCGGGCGGCCTGCCACAGGCCGCGCTCGTTGAGCGGTATGTCGAGGTGGCCCTGGATGCGGGTGTCGCGGTTCCAGGCCGTTTCACCGTGGCGGATGGCGAGTATGCGGGTAGGGTCCAAGGGGAGTCCGTGCTGTGGGTTCCAGCCCTAGAATGTAACGAACACCACCGGAGGAGATGCCATGGATGCGATGCAGCGCGATGTCGACGAGCGGACCAACCTGACCGGCACCAACAAGTTCGAAATGCTGCTGTTCCGCCTCGGCGGCGACGGAGACGGCCGGCGTTCCGAGCTCTATGGCATCAACGTCTTCAAGATCCGCGAGATCGTGGCCATGCCCGCCGTCACCGCCATGGCCGGCGCGCCGCCGCACGTGATGGGCGTGGTCAACCTGCGCGGCCAGATCATCCCGGTGATCGACCTGCCGGCTGTGACCGGCTGCGTGCCGCAGACGGGCCACAACATCATGCTGGTGACCGAATACGCGCGCACCACCCAGGCCTTCGCGGTCGAAGCGGTGGAGGAAATCGTGCGGCTGGACTGGAAGCAGGTGCTCAGCGCCGAGAACAGCGCCACCGGCGGCATGGTGACCAGCATCGCGCGGCTGGACGACGACCTGAACGGCCAGCGGCTGGTGCAGGTGCTGGACGTGGAGTCCATCCTGCGCAAGGTCATGCCCACGGGCGACACCGAGGTCAGCCCCGACGACGTCGGGCCCAAGGTGCAGCTGCGCCCGGGCACCGTGATCCTGGCGGCCGACGACTCCTTCGTGGCCCGCGCCATGATCGAGCAGGGCCTGCAGGCCATGGGCCTGCCCTACGTGATGACCAAGAGCGGCCAGGAGGCCTGGGACCGGCTCACCGCGATGCAGGCCGAATGCCAGGCCGCCGGGCACGAGATCACCGACAAGGTGGCCCTGGTGCTGACCGACCTGGAGATGCCGGAGATGGACGGCTTCTCGCTCACCCGGCAGATCAAGCAGAGCCCGCAGCTGCGCGCGCTGCCGGTGGTGATCCACTCGTCGCTGTCGGGCGCCACCAACGAGAACCACGTGCGCGGCGCGGGTGCCGACGCCTACGTGGCCAAGTTCGCCGCCGAGGACCTGGCCGGCACGCTGCGGCAGGTGCTCCAGCAGTACGGCACCGCCGCGCCAGTGGCCTGATCCGCGCGCTTAGCGTGGCACCTCGATATTGACCTGGCGCACCCCGGCCGGGGGCTGCGGAAAACCGCGCAGCGCGGCCTGGGCCATGGCGGCCCACAGCGCGGGCGAATCGTTCCAGCGCCCGTCATGCGCTGCGTGGGTCTCGTACGCCACGCGGCCGCTGGCCGCGTCGCGCACCACGATCGCGATCTCGCGTTCGAAATAGGGGATATCCATGCGCATGGACATCATGGGCACGAACACCGCCCGGCCATCGGCTGTGACCACATGTCCCTGGCCCCATAGACCGAACGGGCCGGCGGGCCACGGTTCTTCCCAGGGCGCGCGCGGGTGGCGCACCGTGCGGGCCGATACCTGCACGCTCCAGCGCGCGCTGGCGTCGCCTGGCACTGCGGGCTTCAGGCCCCACTGTTCCAGGGTCTGGCGCACCGGGGTTTCGAGGACGTCCTGGGTGGTGGCGCGGCGGCCCTCGTTCTGCGATGGCAGACGCTCGAAGCGGAAGGTCTGGCCCGGTGCGGGTGAGCCGGCCGCGCCCCAGGTGGCATAGCTGCGCACCTGGTTGTCGACCAGGTACACGCTGGCGCAGCCGCCCAGCAGGGCGGACGCGGCAAGCAGGCCCGCGAGGGCCGTCAGGCGGAACGGGCGCATGCGCGTCTCCGGTTTCAGGTGCTCAGCGACACCACCTGCACCGCGGGCAGGCGTGGCGTGGCGGGCAGCGGGTCCCCGTCGAAGGCCTTGTCGCCGTTGTCATCGGGCACGCCGGTGGCGCGCAGGGTGTCGAAGGGGTGCAGCTGGCGGTCCATCAGGTGGCTGGGCACCACGTTTTGCAGCGCGGTGAACATGTTTTCGACCCGGCCGGGGAATTTCCGTTCCCATTCCTTGAGCATGGCGCCAACCTGCTGGCGCTGCAGGTTGTCCTGGCTGCCGCACAGCGTGCAGGGGATGATGGGAAATTCGCGCACCTGGGCCCAGCGGACCAGGTCCTGCTCGGCCACGTAGGCCATGGGGCGGATCACCACGTGTTCGCCGTCGTCGCTGACCAGCTTGGGCGGCATGCCCTTGAGCTTGGCGCCGAAGAACATGTTGAGCAGCAACGTCTGCAGGATGTCGTCGCGGTGGTGGCCCAGCGCGATCTTGGTGGCGCCCAGCTCGCTGGCCACGCGGTAGAGGATGCCCCGGCGCAGCCGGCTGCACAGGCTGCACATGGTCTTGCCCTCGGGGATCACCTTCTTGACGATGGAGTAGGTGTCCTGGTTCTCGATGTGGAAGGGCACGCCCAGCTTCGTGAGGTACTCGGGCAGCACGTGTTCGGGGAAGCCGGGCTGCTTCTGGTCCAGATTGACCGCGATCAGTTCGAAGCGGATGGGCGCGCGCGCCTGCAGCTTGAGCAGGATGTCGAGCATGCCGTAGCTGTCCTTGCCGCCCGACAGACAGACCATGACCTTGTCGCCTTCCTCGATCATGTTGTAGTCGGTGATGGCGCGGCCGACCTCGCGGCACAGGCGTTT
>CAMLQP010000246.1 GCA_946482115.1 uncultured Comamonadaceae bacterium | reverse complement strand
AGCAGCCGGCCTTCGGCGTCGTGGCACAGGCGTTCCTCGGTGCCGTCGGGGTGGATCACCGCCTGCAGCTGGCCCGGGTGGTTCGTCGTGGCCTTGGGGTCGTGGGCGCCCGCCAGGGCCTGGGCCGTCACCGGGGTGTAGCGCAGCTCGGTGCGCTGCTTGGCCGCGTCGATGCTGGCGACGAGGCGGCCGCGTTCGTCGTACTCCCACTGGCTGGTGCGGCCGGAGCAGTCGGTGTAGCTGGCGAGCTGGCCGCCGCGCGTGTACGTCAGGCGCTTGCCGCCGCCCTTGGCATCGACGATGTGCACCGGGCGGCCCGCGTCGTCGTAGGCGTAGGCGGTCTTCAGGCCGCGTGGGTCGGTCTCCTTGACCAGGTGGCCGCGCTCGTCGTATTCGCGCTGCCAGACGCCGCCTTCGGGGTCGGTGATGCGGGTGAGGCGGTGGGCCTTGTCGTACTCGAACTGCACCTGCGTACCGTCCGGGCGCGTGTGGCACAGGAGGTTGCCGTGCGGGTCGTAGCTGTAGTCGTCGCTGCTGCCATCAGCGTGCAGGTGGCAGGTGACGTTCTTGGCGTCGTCCCGGTAGAACCACTCCTCCGTGCCGTCCGGGTGGATGGTGCGGTAGGGGTAGCCGAGGATGTCGTAGTAGACCCAGGTCTCCTGGCCCAGCGCGTCGGTGACGTAGGTGAGCCGGATGTTCGGGTCCCACGACAGGCGGGTGTCGAAGCTGCCGTCGTCGGCCCACTCGTGGATGGCCTTGGCGTTGGGTCCGGTGCCGTCGTACTCCAGGGTGATGCCGCGGCCGGTGCGGTCGGTGTAGCGGGTGACCAGGTGGTTGTCGTACTGGTACTGCCACGGGGCACCGTTCTCGTCCTGGGCCTGGACGAGGTCGCCGGCCGCGTCATGCTGGTAGGCGGCCAGCTGCCGCACCAAACGGCCGTTATCGATCTGCCACACGGCGCGGATGCGGCCGAAGGCGTCGATGTGCACGCCGGCGTGGGCATGCACCTCGTCGCCCTGGCGGCTGATGACGTCGCTGAGCACCTGCTCGCCCTGGTAGGGGCCGCTGGGCACCACGTGGTCGTAGCGCAGGCCCAGGGTGGCGCCATCGGGCGTGTGGATGGAGACCAGGCGGAAGTGCCGCCTGCCTTGCGTGGCCTGTTTGCCAGGGCAGGTCTCGACCAGTTCGTACACCTCGCGCCAGGGGCTGGGCACGCCTTCGGGCATGGGCTTGCCGAAGTCCAGGATCAGCAGCGACTCGCTGTGGCGGGTGAGCGTGACTTCCTCGATGGGGTCGAAGCTCTGCTGGCCGACCTTGAGCCAGGCGTAGTCGTGGCTGCGGCCGTCGGCGCCATGGTGGCGCAGGCCTTGGTCATCGCCGGTGACGTCGATGCGGCAGGAGTACGGCGTGAGCCAACGCGCGCCGAACGAGCCCTGGTCGAAGGCGGCCAGGTTGCTGCGGTAGGTGCGGCTCCAGTCGATGGGCAGCGGGGCCGGCAGCACGAAGTCGGTGTGGGTGAAGGTCTCGGCGCCGGTGACGTAGCTGATCGAGCCGGGGGAGCCGGCCTTGGCTGGGCAGATCTTGCAGTTGCCGCCGTCGCCCTGGGCCTCGGCCTGCCTCTTCGAGGCCTCATCCTTCCCACCCTTGCGCTCTCGCTCGGCATTCGAGTTCTGGCCGTCCTTCACCGCGGCGTTGTTGGAGGCCTTGTCCGCCAGCTTCTTGCGGCGCCCTCGCGCGGCGTTGCCCAGCGCCTGCAGGATGGACTTGATACCCCGCTCGCCCCCGGCGATCTCCTTCAGCTTGGGTCGAACCTGATTCTTGATGTTGCGCAACGCCGCGATGGCTTGGTGCAGCTTGGCCTTGATGTCGGCGTCCACCACGACCCTGGCCACCGCCCGCACCGCATCGGTCGCTACCTCGCGGTACATCTTGATGACATGGCCGAGCAGGTTGCTCAGTGGCCCATCCTCGGCCACGTAGGCCTGGCCGCTGGGAGCGGTTACCGCGGGGGGCGTGGCCTGCTTGTCGCCAGTCAGCAGTTCGAGGGTCTCGACCAGGCTGTCGATCAGGCTGTCGATCAGCTTGGCGCACTCCTCGAGGAACTGATCGATCTTGGCCTGCGCGTTGTCGGCGAAGGTCTCCAGCTCGCCCACGTGGGTGTCCTCGAGATGCTTCACGAGGACTTCGACCAAGGCATCGGACAGCGCACCCTTGGCGCTCTGGGCGATCAGGCGCGGCATGTCCTTCTTCACCGCATGCAGGGCCGGTCGCAGTGCGATGCGCGCGCTGCCGCCGGCGCCCGGGATCACGCCGATGAGGTCCACGCCCAGGTCGAGCCATTCATCGAACCCTGCCTTGTCGCCCTTCTGGTAGATGTCGACAAGATCGCCCAGCACGTCGATCAGGGCCATCACGTTGCCCAGAACGGGCAGCGCACTCGCGACGGTCTGCACCCGGTCCAGCGTGACGGTGTCGCCGCTGATGCTGCGCAGCCACTTGTCTACGACCGCCGCGCCGGCGGCGATGTCTTGTTTGTCGATGCCGTTGAGTGGGCCGACGGCGTATTGAGGCGGATGCTGCGGGCTGGCCGCGGACGCGGCAGCAGGGGTTTGGGACATGGCTTCTTCAGGCCTTGGGTTCGATCAGCGTGGGCGGCAGCAGCGCGGCAGGCACGGCGGGCAGTGATGCGGAGACCTGCGGCATGGCCACCGGCAGGTGGGGCAGCCCCGTGGGCAGGTGGGGCAGGCCACCGGGCAGGTCCGGGAGCCCTGCGGGCAGGTGCGGCAGCGCGGTAGGCAGGTGTGAGAGCGCGCCCGGAAGCTTGGGCAGCCCGGCAGGCAGGTCCGGAATGGCCATGCCGGGCAGCGTGGGCTTGGTCGGCATGGAGGGCATGCCCAGCGGCGGAGCGCCGCTCCAGCCCGGCGTGGTGGCTGCACCCATGCCCCCCAGGTCGATCCCTCCGCCCGGGGCCAGCAACGAGGGGGCGCCGCTTCCTTTGGGGGTTTGGGCGGCCTTCACGGCCTTCTCGGGCGTGGCGGCCTTGGCCTTCGGCGGCGTCGGCCGCGGAGTCGCGGGCGCCGCACCTTGCGGTGGCGTCAAGCTGATGGGGTCGTAGTAGCTCGGCTCGTCCCACGGATCCCGCGGGTCCGGCCCGAAGAACACCTTCGCCAAGCCGGGCGGCAGGCCGGACACCGTGGCCTTGCCCTTGGCGTCCAGCGTGCCGCGGTGCACCTTTCCGAGCGCATCAATGACCTTCCAGGTCCCCTGCCGCACGCCATCGAGCGACTTGCGGCCGGGGTCGATGTAGTGGTGGTGCAGCTTCAGGTTGCCCGGCTTGCGCTTCAACTCCTTGCTGCGCTGCAGTTGCTGGAAGGCGTAGGGCACGCGGCCCCCCGGCGAGTTGAAGATCTTCATGCTCGCCTTGTAGAGCACCGACCCCGGCCCGGTGTTGGCGACGCGGCCGCTCTCCAGCCGGATGGCCGCGCCGGCGGCGAAGAGCTGCACGTGCTTGGGCGCGGCGATGGTGATCTTGCCGTTGGTGGAGACGATCTGGATGCGCTTGAGCGCGGCGATCTTGGTGGCGCCGGTCTGGCTTTGGGTCTGCACGTTGCCTGAGGCCGCGTGCAGCTTGATGCCGGTCTCCTGGTTCGGCTTCTTCGGGCTCTGCGCCTTGCCGTAGGTGAAGAGGATGGCGGCGTCCTTGACGGCCGTGGCGTGGTTGGCCTGGGCGATCTGCTGGATGTCCTGGCCGGCGGCCATCGCGACGGTCTGGCCGGCGGTGAGGATGGTGCTGGCGGGGGTGAAGCTGCCGATGCCGGCGGGGGCGGCGGTCACCAGGTCCGGGCGGCCCCAGGCCGGCACGGTGCCGATGCCGCCGCCGATGTGTTCCTCGTCCCCCTCGACGCCGCCGCGGGTGTCGGTGGTCTCCAGGCTGTCCATCGTCGCGTACATGCCCTTTTCCACGGGCAGCTGGCGGCCGGTGTCGGGGCGGGCGGCGCCGACGATGTTGGGCTCGTCCGCGGTCTTGGCCAGGTGCTGCTGCGCGCTCTCGGCCAGCTTGTGGATCAGCTGCTGGCCCAGGTCCACCTGGTTCAGCGGTTCGGCGGGATCGACCTGCTTGCTGGCCTGCACGCTGGCCGGGCGCTTGTGGGCGCTGATCAACTGGCCGGAGCCGGCGCGCACGGCGCCCCAGGCGGCGGTGGCCAGGTCGGCGCCGTGGCCGCGGTGCTGCAGCCGGCGGTTGTCGATCTGGTGGATCAGGTGGCCCAGCTGCAGGCGGGTCTGCGCTGTGGAGCTGAATAACTCGTCCCGGCCTTGGGACGGCGTGTCGTCCATGACGAGCTGGTTGTAGCCGCCGAAGCCGCTCTGGCTGGTGGCCAGCTCCTGGCTCTTGTAGCCCGCATGCACCTGCGTGTGCTGGTGCGCCTGCAGCTTGCCTTCGTTCTTCGAGCCGGGGAACCAGGC
>CAMLQP010000245.1 GCA_946482115.1 uncultured Comamonadaceae bacterium | reverse complement strand
CCTGCAGGCGGAACTTGACCTCGCGCTCCAGGTTCTTGCGGATGTCGGCGCGCAGGCCTTCGACCGTGGCGTCGGCGATGCCCAGGGCCTTGGCAAAGGCTTCGTTGACCTCGGGCAGGTTGGCGGCTTCGATCTTGTTGACCGTGACCAGGAAATCGGCGGTCTTGCCGGCCACGTCCTTGCCGTGGTAGTCGGCGGGGAAGTTCAGCGGGAAGGTCTTGGACTCGCCCGACTTCATGCCGCGCACGGCGTCCTCGAATTCCTTGAGCATCTGGCCGTCGCCGACGATGAACTGGAAGCCCTGGGCCTTGCCACCCTCGAAAGGCTCGCCGTCGATCTTGCCCTCGAAATCGATGGTCACGCGGTCGCCGTCCTGGGCGGCGCCGTCCTGGGCGCGCTGCGCGAAGGTGCGGCGCTGCTTGCGCAGGATGTCCAGCGTGCGGTCGATGGCAGCATCGCTCACCTCGCTGCTGAGCTTCTCGACCTCGGCCGCGGCCAGATCGCCGATCTTGACCTCGGGATAGACCTCGAACACCGCGTCGAAGGCCAGTTCGCCATCGGGCGCGCCTTCCTTCTCGGTGATGGTGGGCTGACCGGCCACGCGAAGCTTGGCCTCGTTGGCGGCCACCGCGAAGGCCTCACCGACCTTGTCGTTCATGACCTCGTAGTGCACCGAGTAGCCATAGCGCTGGGCCACGACGTTGAAGGGCACCTTGCCGGGGCGGAAGCCGTCCATCTTGACGGTGCGTGCCATGCGCTTGAGACGGCTGTCCACCTCGTTCTTGATCACGTCGACCGGCAGCGTCAGGGTGATCTTGCGCTCCAGCTTTTCCAGGGTTTCCACGTTCACTGCCATCGTTCTCTCCAAATTAAAGGGGCGCTGCGCGCTGCCGCCATGGCATGTTGCGGCAACAACGTTTGCGTTCGTTCTGGTGCGCGGGGGGGGACTCGAACCCCCACACCATCAACTGGCGTCAGGACCTAAACCTGGTGCGTCTACCAATTTCGCCACCCGCGCAACACGTGTGGTTCCTGCCATCGGGCGCCCTGCGGGGGCAAATGGACGGCAAAAGGTAGATTGTAAGGGCTCAGAACAACTCGATCTCGTTGCGCCCGGCTGCCTCGCGCACCTGGCCCCGGGCCACGAGCTCGGCGTAGTCGATCACGCGGTTGCGGCCGCTCGCCTTGGCGTGGTAGACGGCCTTGTCGGCCCGCTCGAAGGCGCCCGACGGCGTGTCGCCACCGCGGACCTCGGTGAAACCCAGGCTGACAGTGACCTGGCCCACCTGCGGAAAATGATAGGCCTGCATGTGCTGACGGAACCGCTCGAACACCGCGCGCACGCGCTCCACGTCGTCGGCCCGCAGCAGCACCACGAATTCTTCGCCTCCGAAGCGGTAGAGACGGTCTTCGTGCCGGAAGGTGCTGCGCATGATGCGCGCCACCAGCAGCAGGACCTCATCGCCGATGAGGTGGCCGAAACGGTCGTTGACCTGCTTGAAATGGTCGATGTCGATGACGCCGAGCCAGCACGAGCGCGCTGGCGCCGAGGCGCGCTGACCGAGATCGTCGGTCGTTTCGCGCCGGGTCTCGTCCTGCAGCAGTGCCGCGAGCTTGTAGAAAGTCTCGTCGAACGACTTGCGGTTGAGCAAGGCGGTCAGGGTGTCGCGCTCGCTGTAGTCGAGCAGGTTGCAGAAGTTGCGATAGACCTTTCCGATGCCTTGCACCATGGCGACGGCACCGTCGCGCAGCGGGCGGCGCGTGCGGGCCTCCAGCAGCAGCACGGTGTCGGAGTCGGTGACCACGGGCACCGTCAGCACAAGGTCGGCACCGTCCTCGGACAGATAAGGGTTGTGCGAACGCACCGCGTGGGCACGCCAGGGAAAATCATTCAGAGCCGGGCAATCGTCTGCCCCGGCCCAGGAAGGGGTGGACACCGGAGCCACCATCCCTGTGGTGATGAGGGCCCGGGTCAGGCAGACCTGGCGGGTCTCGGCCTGCAGGATTTCGTAGATGCCCACCGCGTCGGCGTCGAGCAGCGACAGCAGGACCTCCGCCAGAGCGGCATCGGTGGTGTCCCGGTCCTTGATGTTGGTCAGCCGGGCCACCTGCTCGATATGGGCGATGGAATCTTGCATCTTCAGGTCAGCATGCCGAAATACGCATAACTGACCAGCATAGCATTCAACCCGTGAAATGTAACCGGGTGAAACCTGCGATTTCTCCGGTTGTTCCTCAGACCACCAGCCGGCGGCGCAGCAGCGCCACGGCGCTGTCCGGCGTGGTCAGCACCGGCAGGTCCGGCAACGCGGCCCGCACGGCGGCCCGGGCCCGGGCCATGCTGAATTGGGCCAGCGCGATCACGTCGCAGCCGGCGCTGGCCAGGCGCCGCGCTGCCGCCACCACCGCCTGGTCATGCGAAACCCCGTCGCCCCGGTCCAGCGCCTGCATCGCGCCTTCAGCCAGCGCGGTCATGAGGTCGGTGTCCGGCGGAAATTCGGGCGGCATGCTCTCCAGTGTCGGCGCGAACGACGCGATCAGGCCGATGCGCCGCCCGGCCGCCACGGCATCGGCGATCATGGCCTCATTGGGCTTGAGCACCGGGATGTGGGGCCGCCGCCGGGCCGCCGCCTCGATGCAGGGGCCGAAGGCGGAGCAGGTGAACAGGATGCCCTGGGCCCCCGTGTCCGCCGCGTAGGCGGTCAGGCGCTCGAAGCGCTCGTGCATGGCCGCGTCCAGCCCCCGGCCCTCGCGCGCCAGGTCGGCCGACAGGCTGTCGTCGAGCAGGTTCATGCGGATGGCACCAGGCCAGTCGCGCGCCATCGCCTCGTTGATGGGCGCGACCGAGTGGGCCAGCGCATGGATCAGCGCGATACGGGTCATGCAATCGGCCTCATGGTTTCATGCGGCGGCCCTGGCTCCACCAGACGAAGCCGGCCAGCAACAGCGCCGGCAGGTAGAACCAGTGGGTCGAGGGCCGTTCCGTCGGCACCTGGACACCCACCACGTCCCAGCCCTGCTCGAACCCGGATTTGGCAGCCCGGGTACCGAACTTGACCTGCCCGATCTGCACCGCGTCACCCAGCGGCGCCAGCTGCAATCCGGCGTCCATGAGCCGCCGCCGGCCCTCTGCCCCGGCATCCCCCAGCTGGAGCGCGACGGTCTTGGTGATGTCGTCGCCTTCGATGGTCGTACCCTGGATCACCATGACGATGCGATCGCCAGCGGGCACCTGCTGCGCCACCTCGAAGACCTTGGCTGCCGGCACCTGCCGGTAGGCCGGCGTGATGTGGTCCATGAAGTAGTCGGGCCGGAACAGCAGCACCACGGCCGCCGCCAGCAGCAGGGTTTCCCACCAGTGGCTCCTGACGCGGAACCAGTTCATGGTGACGGCGGCAAATAAGAGGGTGGCCAGCGTGCAGGCCGCGACGAGGCGCACCAGTTCGGCCCAGGTGTGGATATCGATCAGCAGCAGCTGGGGGTTGAAGATCCAGATGAAGGGCAGGATGACCGTGCGCAGCGCGTAGACCGCGCCCTGTACGCCCGTCTTGATGGAATCTTCGCCCGAGATCGCCGCGGCCGCGAACGTGGCCAGGCCTACAGGCGGCGTGATGTCCCCCATGATCCCGTAGTAGAAGACGAACAGGTGCACCGCGATCAGCGGAATGATGAGGCCGGACTGGGCGCCCAGCTCCACCACCACGGGCGCCATGAGGGTGGCCACCAGCACGTAATTGGCGGTGGTGGGAACGCCCAGGCCCAGCACCAGGCAGACGAAGGCGATGAACAGCAGCATCACCATCACGTTGCCCTGGGCCACGAATTCCACGAACTCGGTCATGCGCAGGCCCAGGCCGGTGAGCGTGATGCCGCCCACGATGATGCCGGCCGTGGCCGTGGCGACGCCGATGCCGATCATGTTGCGGGAGCCGTCGTTGAAACCGTCGATCACGGAGCGCAGACCCGCCCCCCACAGGCCGTTGCCCGGGCGGCCGCGGAAAAACGCGATCAGCGGGCGCTGGGTCACCATCAGGACCACCAGCGTCGTCACCGCCCAGAAGGCCGACAGCGCGGGGGACATTTCCTCCACCATCAGGCACCAGATCAGCATGCCGATGGGCATGAGGTAATGCAGACCCGCCCGCACGGTGGGCCAGGTCTCCAGCGGCTTGGGGTTGTCGATGTCGATGTCGTCCGGCAGATCATCGCTGGCGGCGGCCTGTTTGAGCGAAAACAGGTACAGACCCAGGACAACCGCGCTCACCGCATAGGGGGTGGCCGCACCCAGCCCGGCCTTGATCGCCTGCAGCAGGTAGTAGATGGCGCAGACCACCACGAGAGAACCCGACAGACCGATGCCCCAGCGCATCAGCTTGTCCTGCCAGGTGCGCTGCGCGGTCTGCAGGATGGGCTGCATGCCCATCTTCAGGGCCTCCAGGTGCACGATGTAGAGCAGGCCGATGTAGGACAGCGTGGCCGGCAGGA
>CAMLQP010000244.1 GCA_946482115.1 uncultured Comamonadaceae bacterium | reverse complement strand
AGGACGACCTGACCGGCGAGCCGCTGATCCAGCGCGACGACGACAAGGAAGAAACCGTCAAGAAGCGCCTGGAGGTCTACAGCTCCCAGACCCGCCCGCTGGTGGACTATTACGGCCAGTGGGCTGCCAACGATGCCGCCAACGCCCCCCGGTACCGCAAGATCAGCGGCACCGGCAGCGTGGAGGAAATCACGGCGCGCGCCTTCGAAGCCCTGTCGCGCTGAAACGCCCCTCCCCGCGCAAAGCCCGGCCCAGGCCGGGCTTTTTGCTGGCCGGCGCTCAGGCCGGGCTGGAGCGCATGCCGTAGGTCTTGCCGCCCAGGAATAGGTATTCGACCCGCAGGATCGCCTCGCCCTTCTCCTCCTTGAAGGTGAAACCCACCATGGCCAGCGGCGTGCCGTTGGCGATTTCGGGCACCTGCCACTGGCCCAGGCGGAACATGGGAGCGAGCTCGATCTCCCAGCGCGGGTCGCGGCGGGTGGGCAGGACCGCCTTGCCCAGCAGGGCCGGACCGTTGACCGCGCTCTGCTGCGCGGGCACCGGGCGCTGCGCCAGATCGGCGGGCAGGCTCAGGTTGGGCGCCAGCTCCAGCGCCAGCTCGGCGTGCGGGTTGCGCCAGCGCACGTTGGCCGCGCGGCCTTCCAGATAGAGCGGGCGGTCCTGGTCGAAACTGCTCCAGCCATGGTGGGCCCAGGCCGGCAGGGTGGCCAGCGCGCCGCCAGCCACCACGAATTCGCGTCTGCGCATGTCAATCTCCTTCACAGATAGCCGATCCAGCGGCCGCAGGTCAGCACCAGCAACCAGATGGCGGTGGACACGCCCATGAGCACGCGCGCGGTGGCGTCCAGCCGCTGCAGGGACCGCCGCCCGTGGAACCAGCCGGCGTTGGCGCCCGCCAGCATGAGCAGCAGCATCTTGGCTGTGAACGCGCGGTTGGCCAACAGTTCCCCGGCCTGGGTGGCAAACATGAGCAACCCGGACGCGGCCGCCAGCGCGAACCCGGCCGCCACCAGGCTCAGGCTCAGCCGGGCCAGCGGCATCACCGGCAGGGTATTGCCGAGCCCGAACACCCGCAGCTCCAGCAGTGCCAGGTTGCCCAGCAGCAGGCCGACGCCCAGCAGGTGCGCCACCTCCAGCATGGGGTAGGCCCAGGGGTGGGCGGCCAGGCCCGCGAACACCTCAGCCCTCCAGCAGCCGCAGCTGCAAGGCCAGCCGTGCCTTGGGCGGCGGGAGCTCGTCCTCGGCCACCGGCCAGCGGGCGTTTTCGGCGGCCAGCACCCGCCCCTGCGCGCACCGGCTGGCGCGCCAGACCGTGACGCCGCGGGCCTGCGCCTCGTCCAGGGCGGCCTCCAGGTCGCGGTGCAGGGTGCCATTGCCCGTGCCAGCCACCACCAGACCCTGCACCGGCGCCACGCCATCTACCGGCGCGAGCAGGGCCCGCACCAGCGCACCATCCGCGCCGGCGTGGCTGGTGACCCACTCCACGCGCGGCCAGGCGCTGGCCGCCAGCACCCGGGCCAGCAGCCCCGGGCGGGGCGCCCCGTCGGGCCAGGGCTGCCATTGCCGCCAGCGCCCCTCCTCCACCACGCCCAGCGGGCCGGCGTCACCCGAGCCGAAGGCATCCGTGCGGTAGGTGTGGACCTTCTGCACGTGGCGGGCCGCATGCGCCTGCCCGGCGCACACCGCCACCACGCCGCGCGCGCCGGGCTGGGCCGCCACCGTCAGCGCATCCAGCAGGTTCTGCGGGCCGTCCGGCACCAGCGCCGTGGCCGGCCTCATGGCACAGGCCAGCACCACCGGCTTGGCCGGCGCCAGCACCGCCTGCAGCAGCCAGGCGGTTTCCTCCAGCGTGTCGGTGCCGTGGGTGATCACGATGCCCTGCACCTCGGGGCGCGCCAGATGGTGCGCCAGCCGCTGCAGCAGCGGGCGCCAGACGTCCGGCCCCATGTCCTTGCTGTCCACCTGCGCCACCTGCTCGCAGACCACGTCCTGGCCCTGCAGGTGGCCGCGCACGCCGGCCAGCAGGTCGCCCACCGCGACCTCGCCCGCCGTGTAGCCCACGTTGTCCCCCGCCTGCGCGGCCCGGCCGGCAATCGTGCCGCCGGTGCCGAGCACCACCCGTTGTCCACGTTCCAAGGCCAGATCCTTTCGTTGCCGCCCGATGAGGCCCAACTGTAACCACAGGCGTAACCACAGACGCTAAGCTCGCCCCATGCCCTGGACCCTGGCCGCCCCCGTCGCGCACGAACTCGTCATCCGCAAAAGCCGCTTCCTCGCCTGCGTGATGCCCTGCGCCGACCGTGCCCAGGCCCAGGCCGAGGTGGCGCGGCTGCGCGCTGCGCACCCGGGTGCGGCCCATGTGTGCTGGGCGCTGCTGGCGGGCGGGCAGTCGGCTGCGGTGGATGACGGCGAGCCCAGCGGCACCGCCGGGCGCCCCATGCTGGAGGTGCTGCGCCACCAGGAGCTCGAAGGCGTGCTGGCCACCGTGGTGCGGCATTTCGGCGGTGTGAAGCTGGGTGCGGGCGGCCTGGTGCGAGCCTACACCGACGCCGTGGCCCAGGCGCTGCTGCAGGCCGAGCGCGTGCCGCTGCAGCGCCTCGTCACACTGGTCTGCGAAGCACCCTACGCGTTCGAGGGCCTGCTGCGCCGCGAACTGGACAAGGCCCGGGCCCGCCTGTGCGACATCCGGCACGGCGACGCCGTGCGGCTGACCCTGGAGCTGCCCGAGGCCGAGGCCGATGCCCTGCGCGAGCGCCTGGACGACGCCACGCACGGGCGCCTGCGCTGGCTGGCACCTTCGGCCTGAACACGGCCTGATGCGCGCGCCGGACGGGTCGTATTTGGTTACGCCTCTTGCCTGCGCGCACGGGATGTCACCGGCTCCCGCCCCTAGCATCGGTGCTTGTGTTTTTCTGTGACTCCCAAGGAGAAGGCATGGCCCTGCAATCCCCGTTTTTCGGCAAACGCGACAACGAAACCGCTGCCCCGCGCACCGGGCTGAACCCCGGCGCGCCCGGCAACCCCTACGCCCGCCCCGTGGGGCAGACGGCGGCAGCGACGCCGGCTGTGGCGCCCACCGCCGCACCGGCCTCCAACGACACCCCGGCCTCTCAGGCGCCCACCGCCGCATCCGGCCCGGCGGCGGCGAGCAAGCTGACCGTCGGCCCCAAGATCAAGCTCAAGGGTGTCGAGATCACCGATTGCGACACCCTGCTGGTGGAAGGCAGCGTCGAGGCCACCATGGATTCGCGCGTGATGCAGATCGCCGAACAGGGTTCGTTCAACGGATCGGCCCAGATCGACATCGCCGAAATCCACGGCAGCTTCGACGGCGACCTGACGGTGCGCGAGCGGCTGGTGATCCACCCCACCGGCCGCGTGAACGGCAAGGTGCGCTACGGCAAGCTCGTCATCGAGGAAGGCGGTCAGCTCACCGGCGACATCGCCATCGGCGAACTGCGCAAGGCCGCCTGAGCGGCCGGCCCCGGCGGCACCCGGCCGGGGCCGGAAAATTTGTCACGTAGACTCGCGGGACCGACACCACCGCGAGGATGAAACATGGCGTGGCGCCCGCTCAGCGCGAACGAAAGAACCGGCGACGAAGCCGACGCGAAGCAACCCTTCGGCACATATGCCCCCAACACGCTGCAGCGGGCCCTGATCGCCATCGGGCAGGCGACGGTGCTCAAGCGCGGCGCCTTTCGCAAGCACTGGACGCGCCTGATCCTGGCCCTCGGAGCCGGCAAGCTGGACGTGTTTTTCCGCGGCGGCGCCTACCGCGTACGCGGCGACCACAACCTGATCGAATACGGGCTGCTGCTCAATCCCCGCTACAACGGCGTCGACATCGACTTCCTGACGCAAGGCGCCACGCCCAGCAGCGGGTTCGTCGACGTCGGCTGCAACATCGGTCTGTATGCCCTGCCCATGGCCCTGAGCGCGCCACAGGGCATCACGCTGGCAATTGACGCCAACCCCAAGATGGTGGCCCGGCTCGACTGGCACGCCCAGGCATCCCGCGCCACCAATCTACGCGCCGTGCACGCGGCGGTGAGCGACCACGCCGGGGTGTGCGACCTCAGCATCCGCAAGGACGACCTGGCCATCGTCGCCATCGATGAATCCGGCGGCGGCAACATCCCCATGCGCACGCTGCTGGATCTGGTCCAGTCGGCCGGCCTGACGTCGATTCACGGCCTGAAGATCGACATCGAGGGCCATGAGGACAAGGCGCTCGTACCCTTCCTGGATCAGGCGCCCGACGTTCTGCGCCCGCAACGCATCGTGATCGAGCACCCGAGCATGGACAGCGACTACCCGGCCTGCGCGGCGGCGTTCGAGCGCCACGGCTACCGGCTGGTGACCCGCACGCGCAACAACTCGTTGTACCAGAGGGGCTGAGGCCCGGCCGGGCCAACAAAAAAGGCCGCAGAACTGCGGCCTTTTTTGCGGGGTGGCGAGTGAATGCGTCACTCGGAAATGTCCACCAGATGTCTGGTGGGTCGTGGAGGCTTCGAACCTCCGACCCCCACAGTGT
>CAMLQP010000243.1 GCA_946482115.1 uncultured Comamonadaceae bacterium | reverse complement strand
ACCTGCCCGGCGACTTCGACAGCGTGCCCATCGATGCGGCCCTGTGCATCGCCGGGTTCCCGCTGGGCTTTCGCGACACGGTGTACCAGCTGCCGGTGCTGCGCCACGCGGCCATCGCCTCACCGTTCGGTGTGCGCTTCCAGGGCCGGGGTTTCTTTCTTACCGATGCGCGCACCCACCGCGGCACCAGCGGGGCGCCGGTGGTGACGCGTCACCACGGCATGACGCGCAACGGCGCGCCACTGCCCTGGCAGTTGCTGGGCGTGCATTCGGCGCGCATGGACATGGGCAACCGGGACCGCGTGCAGGACGAGTCCCTGGGGCTGAACTGCGCCTGGTACGCCGACATCCTGCTCACGCTGACGGCGTGAGCGCGGCGCCAGCGGCGGGCCGGCCTCAGGACCGCGCTTCCGTCGGTGGCGGCGTCGTGACCACCTGCCCGTCCTTCACCGGCAGCGTGGCCCCCGGCGGGAACGAGGTGCGCGTCTTGCCCTCCTGGCCGTCCAGCCGGTAGGTCACGTCGTAGCCCACCAGCCGCTGCGACTTCTGCTGCACCGTCCTGCAGCGCTGTTCGGTCGTCGTGACCACGTCGTTTTCCTGAAGGTTCTTTTGCACTCGGTTACCGGCGTAGCCCCCGGCCACCGCGCCCGCCACCGTGGCCACCTTCTTGCCGTTGCCGCCGCCGATCTGGTTGCCCAGCAGGCCACCCGCCACACCGCCGATCACCGTGCCCGCGATGCGGTGCTCGTCCTTCACCGGCGCCTGCCGGCGCACCTGCACGTTTTCGCAGCGCACCTGTGGCGTCGACACGGTCTGCAGCACCTCCTTGACGGCGACCACGTCGGCCACCTTCGGCTGCGCCAGCTTCTGGTACCCGGTGACCGCACCGGCCCCGAGCACCACCATGGCGATGCCGCCCACCGCCATGCCCTTCATCATCGATTTGTCCATGTGTTGTTTCCTTTCACGACGTTTCTTCCGGTGCGAAATCTAGGGCGGCCGGCCCGCGGGATCGTGACAAACGGTGTCAATGGCACATCCCATGCTTGTCTCGGGCATGGACCCCGCCGCCTCCACCGCACCCGCCGCCCACTCCTGGTTCGACGACACCCACGCGCTGATCGCCGGCTCGCTCTTCGTCGCGCTGGGCATGACCATGTTCGGCCACGCCGGCCTGCTCACCGGCGGCGTCGCGGGCGTGGCCTTCCTCGCCAGCTACGCCAGCGGCCTGCCCTTCGGTCTGTTCTTCTTCCTGCTGAGCCTGCCGTTCTTCGTGCTCTCGTGGTTCCGGCTCGGTCCGGCCTTCACCTTCAAGAGCTTCGGCGCCGTCGCCCTGGTGTCCGTCTGCACCACGCTGGCGCCCAAGGTGGTGCGCTTTGAACTGCTCAACCCCTGGCTCGCCTCGGTGCTCGGCGGTTTCCTTATCGGCTTCGGTCTGCTCGCCCTGCTGCGCCACCAGGCCAGCGTGGGCGGCGTCAACATCCTCGCGCAGTGGCTGCAGCAGGCCCGCGGCTACAGCGCCGGCAAGGTGCAGATGTCGGTCGACCTTGTCGTGGTGCTGGCGGCCCTGTGGGTGCTGCCGCCGCTGCAGGTGGCGCAATCGGTGGTGGGCGCCATCGCCATCGGCGCCATCCTTGCGCTCAACCACAAGCCGGGGCGCTATCTCGGCGTGTAGGGCGCTGGTGACCGGCTACGGCAGGGCAATCGCACCCTTCGACACGTATCGCCTGAACTCGGCCATCGGCATGGCCGCCGCGCCGTGCGTCTCGCCGTCCACCCAGCTCAGGGTCGCTTCGAGTTTGGTGGTTTCAATCTCCACCGGGCCTTCCGGGATGCGCATCAGGGCGCCGTCGCCCGGTCGGAACTCCACCTTGCCCACGATGTATCCAGTCTGTTGTGTCATGAGGCACTCCTTTCTGTTGTGGTTCATTCTGTTGGCCCCGCCGCCACCCCGGCATCGGTGAAGGTGCAGTCTGGCGGTAGGACGGGTCCTACATCGGGGGGCCTCACCAAGGCTCCGCGAATGGCCCCGGAACACCCAGGGGCAATGTCATGCAACTAATAATGTTGCATGAAACCAAACAGCCAACTGTCCGACGTGCTGCATGTGCTGCTGCACATGGCCGAGCGCGATGCGCCCATGACCTCCGACACCCTGGCCGCTGCCATGCAGACCCACCCGGTGGTGCTGCGCCGGCTGATGGGCGGGCTGCGCGACGCCGGCTTCGTCGGCTCGGCCAAGGGGCATGGCGGCGGCTGGGTGCTCACCTGTTCGCTGGAACAGGTGACGCTGCGCGACATCCACGAGGCGCTGGGCGCCCCCGCCCTGGTGTCGCTGGGCTTTCGCGAAGACCGGCCGGAGTGCCTGGTCGCCCTGGCGGTCAACGACGCACTGACCAGCGCCGTGCAGGAGGCCGAGGCGGCGCTGCTGCGGCGGCTGGACGGCGTCACGCTGGCGGCGCTCTCGCGCGACTTCCATCAACGTCTGTTGGCCCGTGGTGCGGTGCGCCACCGGCCCGAGGAGCACTTCCATGATGAACACTGAATTCGCCGTCATCGGCGGCAGCTACGCCGGCATGTCGGCCGCGCTGCAGCTCGCGCGGGCGCGCCGCCAGGTGCTGGTGGTGGACGCCGGCCAGCGCCGCAACCGCTTCGTGGACGAGGCCGGCGCCACGGCGCACGGCTTTCTGGGGCAGGACGGCCGCGCGCCCGCCGCCATCGCGGCCGAGGCGCGACAGCAGCTGCTGGCCTACCCGAACGTGCGGTGGATCGATGGCCTGGCCGAGGACGCGCACCACCGGCCCGACGGGCACTTCGGCTTCCGCGTGGGCGGCGCAGAGGTGAGCGCCGCGCGCCTGGTGCTGGCCACCGGCGTGCGCGACGAAGTGCCGCCCGTGCCCGGGCTGGCCGAGCGCTGGGGCCGCAGCGTGTTCCATTGCCCCTACTGCCACGGCTACGAACTGGAAGAAGGCGCCATCGGCGTCGTTGCCACCTCGCCCGCCGCCCTGCACCAAGCCGCCATGCTGCCCGACTGGGGCCCGACCACGCTGTTCCTCAACGACGCCTTCACCCTGTCGGCCGACGAGCTGGCCCTGCTCGCCCGGCGCGGCACGCAGATCGAGCACACCCCCGTCGCGCGCATCGAAGGCGTGGCCGACGTGGTGCTGACCGATGGCAGCCGCTGCGCCATGGCCGGCCTCTTCGCCCAGGCGCGCATGCACATGGCCAGCCCGGTGGCCGAAGAGCTGGGTTGCGCCTTCGAGCAAGGCCCCCTGGGCCCGTTCATCCAGGTGGACCGCATGGGGCAGACCAGTGTGCCGCACGTGTTCGCCTGCGGCGATGCCGCGCGTGCGGCCGGCAACGTGGCCCTGGCGGTGGGCGATGGGGCCATGACCGGCGCGGCGGCGCACCGCTCCGTCATGTTCTGAACGCCGCCACCCTGTTAGCCTGCGCCATGCCTTCCACATCCACACTCCTTTGCACGTCTGAGGCCGGCGTCCTCACGCTCACGCTCAACCGCCCCGACAAGCTCAACGCCATCGACAACCCGCTGGCCGAGGCCCTGCTCGACGCGCTCAACGCCGCCGCCACCGACCCCGCGGTGCGCGCCATCCGCCTGCGAGGCAACGGCCGCGCCTTCTGCGCCGGCCGCGACGTCAGCGCCGCCCCCACCGACAAAGACCTGGAACTCGTGCAGGCCGTCTCCCGCGCCATCGTGGCGCACCGCTGCCCCGTCATCGCCGCCGTGCACGGCTGGACCGTGGGCGCGGGCTTCGAATGGACGATGAACGCCGACATCGTCTTCGCCGCCGACAGCGCGAAGTTCAAGCTGCCCGAAGCCTCGCTCGGCGTCTTCGTCACCGGTGGCCTGGTGGCCACCCTGCCCGCCGCCATCGGCCCCATGCGCGCCAAGGCGCTGACCCTGCTGGGCGAACCGTTCGACGCCGCGCAGGCGCTGGCCTGGGGCCTGGTCTACCGCTGCGTGCCGGCGGACGAACTCGATGCGGTGTCGCTGGCCGCGGCCCGGCGCATTGCGGACCTCAAACCCGAGGTCGCCCGCGAATTCAAGCGCGTGCTCAACCAGATCGGGCTGGAGCGGTTCGAGCGTGCGGTGGAGGAGGAAACGGCCGTCCAGCGCCGGCTGGGCCAGGGCGACGCTGAAGCCTGATTCAGCCCGCCGGCGGGCGCTGCTTCTTCGCGATGCGGTCCCAGTCGCGCAGCGTCTGCAGCAGCCGGTTTTTCGCGTCGGTGTGGCTCTGGCCGAAGGTCTCGGCCATCTGCCGGCGCAGCGCCTCGTCCGGTGGCGGCGCGCCCAGCGCCTTGAGCCGGTCGATCACCAGCATCAGCACCTGAAAGCTGCCCGAGCCCACCGCCATCGTCAGCGGCGTCTGCCCGTCGGCCGCCGCGTCCAGCACGTCGGCGCCGTGCTCGATCATGAACTTGACCACCCCCGCCTTGCCGCCCGCACAGGCCCAGTGCAGCGGCACCAGCCCGCCCTCCAGCCGCGCGTTGAAGTCGGCGCCGGGCGCGAGATGCTCCGCGGCCAGGGGCCAGCCGGAGGCTTTGATCATTTGCTGGAGTTGCCAGGGGGTCATGGGGG